>NZ_SRZM01000326.1 GCF_019402445.1 Brachyspira pilosicoli | reverse complement strand
ATGAAGTTATAGAATATATTAGAAAACAAATTTCTCCTATAAAATTGCATACAACTATATTTGATGATTTAGCAGATAAGTCAAAAATCATAGAAATAAAATATCCTAATATTATTATGGAATTAATTAAATAATAATTATTCCTTTGTTTGGAATATTTAAAACTTTTATTTCTGATTCTATTTTCTTTTTAGCAAAACTTTCTTTCATAGCGTTAGAAACATATTTTATTATTTTTTCATCGTTTTTAACTAATGCTAATATTGATGAGCCTGCACCGCTTATAGTAACAGAATAAGCACCTGCTTTTTTTGCTTCTTTAAATAATTCTTTAAGTCCTGGTATAAACTTAGCTCTATAATCTTGATGAAGTTTATCATCTGTTGCTACTTCAAGTAAATCAAGCTTATTTGAAAATAATGCCGAAGTTAAAAGTGCTGCTCTTGAAATATTAAATATAGCATCTTTAAAACTTATTTCTTTAGGCAAAGCATTTCTTGCAATTTCAGTGCTTAAATGAAAGTTTGGAATTGCAACTATTGCTTTTAAATTTTTTGGAGCATTAATTTTAACATATTTAAAATCTTCGTTTTTGCGTACAACACCAGATATAATTCCTCCAAGTATTGCAGGAGAAACATTATCAGGGTGTCCCTCAAGCTGAACAGCCATGTTTAATATATCATTTTCAATAGAGAGTTTATTTCCTAATATATAATTTGCAGAAAGAAGCCCTCCTATTATTGCCGCAGAACTACTTCCAAGCCCTCTTGATAAAGGTATTCTGTTTATACATTTTATAGTATATCCTTTTTCTGGCTTTGCTTTTAGTTTTTTGTATACAAGCTTCATGGCTTCAAGTATCATATTATTGTCTTTTAATATCTCATTTTCGCCCTCGCCTGTTATTTCAAATTCTATTTTTTTAGAGTTTTCATTTTCGTATATATGTATTTCATTATATAAATCTAAAGCAAGCCCTACACTATCAAATCCAGAACCAATATTTGCAGATGTAGCTGGTATTTTAAAAGTTACAAGTTTTTTATTTTTTGATATTTTATTATTATTTTTTTTATTATTCATAAATCATATTCCTATAGCTTTTCTTATCTCTTCTATATTGTTATCTACTTTTATAGGGGCATTGCATATTTTTATTGCATTGTCAGGGTCTTTAAGTCCATTTCCTGTAAGTACAGAAACTACAACATCGCCTTTTTTAAGTTTACCCGCTTTGTAAGTTTTTATAACACCAGCCAAAGAAGCAGCAGAAGCAGGCTCAGCAAATATACCCTCTTCTCTTGTAAGCATTTTGTAAGCCTCTAATATTTCATCATCAGTAACCGAGTCTATAAAACCATTAGATTCATTAGCAGCATTAACGGCTAACTTCCAACTAGCAGGATTACCTATCTTTATAGCAGTAGCCAAAGTTTGAGGATTTTCTATTACTCTGTTTTGTACTATAGCAGCAGAACCTTCAGCCTCAAACCCTATCATTTTTGGTAAGTTTGATACCTTTCCATTTTCTTTATATTCTTTAAAACCCATCCAATATGCAGATATATTTCCAGCATTTCCAACAGGTATAGCTAAATAATCAGGAGCTTTTCCTAAAGTATCGCAAATTTCAAATGCAGAAGTTTTTTGTCCTTGAAGCCTAAAAGGATTAATTGAGTTTACCAATGTGATTGGATATTTATTTGTAATATCAACAACAGCCTTTAATGCCTCATCAAAGTTTCCTTTAATAGCTATAACCTTAGCACCATACATTAAAGCTTGTGCTAATTTTCCTAAAGCAATATTTCCATCTGGAATAACCACTATACATTGTATACCGCTTCTAGCAGCATAGGCAGCAGCAGATGCAGAAGTGTTTCCAGTAGAAGCACACATTATAGCCTTTGAACCTTCTTCAAGTGCCTTAGCAACTGCCATCACCATTCCTCTATCTTTAAATGAGCCTGTAGGGTTAAGTCCGTCATAT
>NZ_SRZM01000325.1 GCF_019402445.1 Brachyspira pilosicoli | reverse complement strand
TATAAAAGGAGTTGAACTCTCAAAACTTTTTTATTTTAAAAATAAAAAATATTTTGTACATATATTTCAAATAATTTAATTAATTTTGTATAATACATATTCCGATAATATAGAAGTATGTTAAATAATATTTAGTAATATTTGGAGTATTTATGTATAAAAAAATATTATTATTACTAGCTCTAATATTATTTAGTTTTGTTGTTTCTTGCAATGATAAAGATAATAAAGAAGATAATATAAACAACAGATTGCAAGATGATGAATATATAACTAAAATAGTAGAAAACAATTCCAAATAATTTTTTTTTATATAAACTTTGCATATAAAAAAAGCCCGCCTACCAACTGTAAACGAGCCTTAAAATCTTATTATCTATCATCTAATGTAATTAGAACTTCTCTTGGCTTAGAACCATTTTCTGGCCCAACAATACCTTGACGCTCCATAATCTCCACTATTCTAGCAGCACGGTTATAACCTATTTTTAAACGTCTTTGTAAGAATGATGCACTAGCCTTACCCGTTCTTGCTACAAGCTCAACAGCATCTTCCCAAAGCTCTTCGTCTAATATATCCTCTTCATCAGTGTTTTTGTCATCATCGCTTCCCTCTAATGCAGCAATCAAGCTCTCATCAAACATAGGAGACATCTCGCCAGATAAATAATCAACCACCTTCTTAACTTCATTGTCAGAAACAAAAGCTCCCTGAACCCTCTCAGGCATCTGACTTCCAGAAGCACAGAATAAAGCATCTCCCTTACCTAGTAACTGCTCAGCTCCAGACATATCTATTATAATACGTGAGTTTGTTTTGTTAGGTACTTGGAATGCAATTCTTGTAGGCAAATTAGCCTTTATAACTCCAGTAACAACATCTGCAGAAGGTCTTTGTGTGGCAATTATTAAATGTATGCCAACAGCCCTACTCATACCAGCCAAACGTGATATTAAATCCTCAACCTCTTTCGATGCAACAACCATCAAATTGTGAAGCTCATCTATCACTAAAACTATATATGGAAATAACTCCAAAGGCTCTCCATTAAACTCTGTCTCTCCCTCTTTAAGAAGCTGTTTTACTTTTTCGTTGTAAGTCTTAACATTTCTAACGAAGAATCTCTCCATTCTTTCATATCTTTTCTCCATTATGTCTACAATATATCTCAACACTATAGTAGCCTTCTTCTCATCAGAAACAACAGGAGACATTAAATGCGGTATACCGTTATATATAGAAAGCTCAACTCTCTTTTTATCTACAAATATAAACTTAAGCTCATCAGGTCTAAACTTATATAAAAGCGAAAGTATTATTGTAGATAAACAAACACTTTTACCAGAACCAGTAGTACCAGCAACAAGTAAGTGAGGAGCTTCAGACATATCTGATACAACATTGTTTCCATATATTCCTTTTCCGAGTACAAATGGTATATCAAGCTTTGATTGCCTAAAATCACTGCTTTCTAATACATCTCTTAAAAACACAGCATTTCTCACCTTGTTTGGTATCTCTATACCTATAACAGAGCGACCTGGAATTGGTGCTATTATTCTCACACTCTCTGAAGCAAGTGCTAAAGCAATATTGTCTGTTAAGTTTGATATTTTTGAAACTCTAGTTCCTGCTGCTAATTCAAGCTCATATCTTGTAATAACAGGTCCTCTTGATACTCCTGTAACTTTAGCTTCTATATTAAAATCAAGCAATGTGTTTTCTAATTGTATTGCTGTTTGTTTTATAGATTCAAGCATTGCATTATCATTTACAGGAATTGACCTATTAAGCAAATCAAATGGAGGAGCTTTATAATGCTTGTCTACATACTTGCTGTCAAAGTTTGATTGTATTAAGTCAAAATCATTTTTATGATTTTTATATAATATTGGTTTTTGAGGCTCTTTTAATGTGTTTACTTTTTTTTCTGATTCTATATTTATAAAACCGCTATTAGTTTCATTATCATTTTTTATGTCTTCTATAGAGTTTAACTTCTCAGCATATTTTTGAAGTTCCTTTTCAACATCATACTCTTCTTCATTATTAGTTATATTATCATAATATTTAGAATCATTTGAAAAATTATGAAGCTCTCTCAAATCATCTTTTATTTTTATATCTTCTATATCATTATAAGATTTATCAACATTGTAAAGCTCTTCTTCGTCCAAATCAAAACAATTTAATATACTATCATCATCAATAATATTATTGTTATTGTAGTTCGGTATATGGTCTTCTCTTCTATAAGCTCTCTTTGAAGCATAACCCATAGGAAACTCAAAATGGCTACTCTTATTAGTTGTTGTTTCTAAATAATTTAACTGTTCTTTGTTGCTGCTTCCTCTCTTTATTTTGCCATGCTCTCTGTCATACATCTCTTTTAATTGCTTATTTTCATTAGCAACTCTTCTTAGTTTATCTAATATATTTTCTTTATTATCAGTTTTAATAGAACTATTAGTTTTATATGAAACATTAGTATTATTTAAATCATTAAAAGATTGATGATTTATAGTATTTTCTTTTTTTAGAGTTTTCTCTTTATACTCTTTATATAATTTATCTAAATCTTCTATATATTCTATTTTGTTATTTTCTAATTCATCATTATTATTTAACTCTTTAAACTTTTTCTCTCTGTTTTTATATATATTCTCAAGTATAATGTTCTCATCATAATCGCTATTTATACTATTTGCCGCCTTCAAATAATTTTCTGTTGTATCATAATAATTAACACTACCCTCATAAGCAGCCTTTTTAAAATCTGACTTTTTGGCTCTGTTAATGCTAAAATCCCAATCAATATTTTCTATTGCCTCATGAACATTTTTATTATATTCATCATCATATTGTTTTAATTCATTATATTGATTGAAAGCATCTTCTTTTTTTTTTATATCAGTTCTTACATTATTTCCAAATGCAGCCTCAAATAAAGAATTGCCCATATCCTCTTCTCTATCTTCTATTGCATTAACATTAATCCTTCCATAATTATCTCTTTTCAAATTATTTAAACTCTCAACCATATAATCTAATTCTTTATTCTTAGCATCATCAAAATCATTTCTCTTATTAAAAAAGTCGTCCATTAGATTATCATTTATATTTTCATTTTTATTATATTTTCTCTCAGATGAATTATAATGATTGAAAGAAATCTTTTCTATAAATGGAGTATTGCTAAACTCAAAATCAGATACTTCTTTTTTACTAAATATAGGTAAGTACTCTAGAGAAGAACTTTTTTTATTATTTTCTTTTTTATAATTTTTTTCATCTCCCTCTTTTGTTATTTCATCTTCCCTCATTTCATATTTTTTCATCTCTTCTTTTTTAGTCTTTATAGTATCAGATATTTTTCTCTCAACATCTTTTAAATCTATTTTTTTTACCATATCTCTACAATAATTAACTAAATCAAGCAATGAAACTTTAGCAAATACTATTATAGTAATAAGAAGTATAGCAGAAGTTATTATAATAGAGCCAATATTTCCAAATAATGAAGCAAGAGAACCTCCTATAATTTCTCCCATTATTCCACCCTTATAATAAAATGCTTTATCTCCAAGTAATATATCAAGAAGTATGCTAGACAACATCATCACAAATGATAAAAGAAGAGCAAACATCAAAATATTTTTAACAGAATTTTTTAATATAATATTTACTCCAGCATATATAAAAAATGCAGGTATTACAAAAGAAGAAACTCCAAAAGCAGAAAACGAATATTCAGCAATATAAGCTCCAAACTTACCAAGTAAATTATTTGTTGTGAGTGTAGTATTCATCTCCCCTATGTTAGCACTCAAATATGATAAAATTAATATACCCGCAAAAAGTATGCATAAAAATCCAATAATATCATATATAGGGTTTCTATTTTTATCATCATATGATTGATAAACATTTTTACTCTCAGCTCTTTTTTGTATGTTTAATTTTCTTTTAGTAAACATTATAAAAACTCCAGCTATTTTTAAGCATTAAAAAAATATATATACACAGCTAAACCAACTATTATGCAGTAAAAACTAAAGTAATAAAGCTTTCCTTTTTTAAGAAAAGACATCAAAAACTTTAAAGCAATAACTCCAAATATAAAAGAAGTAAGAAGCCCAACTATCACATAGGTAATATTAAAGTCTGTTAAATCTTTTAACGAAAGAAGCAAAGCACCAAATATAGCAGGCAAAGATATTAAAAAAGAAAACCTACCTGCAAAATCTCTATTAAGTCCCAAAAATAAAGCCGTACTTATAGTCATACCAGACCTTGATATTCCAGGGAAAACTGCTATAGCCTGAGCAAAACCAATTAATAAAGCATTATAATATGTTGTTGTAAGAGCATCTTTATTAATTCCTCTATCAGCTTTTTTTGTAAGAAGCAGTATAGAGCCTGTTATAATAAGATTAAGTCCTACTCTCTTTGTATCAATATTACTTAAATACTTCTCTAAAAATAATCCCACTATAGCAACAGGTATTGAAGCTATAATTACCATAAGCCCAACTCTAAAACCTTCATTATTTTTACTTGAATACTTAACATCTTTTAATCCAGAAAAAAATCCAACTATTGCATTAATAATATCTTTACGAAACACTAAACAAGTAGCTAAAAATGTACCAAAATGAAGTGCTATTTCAAAAGATAATATATTTTCTGTTGTGTTAAAATTAAGAAAAGATTCGGCTATTCTTAAATGTCCAGAACTAGACACTGGCAAAAATTCAGTAACCGCTTGAATAAATCCTAATATAATTGCTTTTACCATTAAAAACTACCCCTATTCTTTATAAATTGTTTACATAATACTGTTATAATTCTCGGATAGTTTTAAAAAAACAACACAAAAAAATTATGTAAACTCTAATTAATATTTTTATAGAGTAACTTTTTAATATAAATCTACTACATTTCAAACAAAAAAATAGGTATTTTTATGCAATATACAACTTATATATTGTTTTTTTAAAGATTAAAAATTCATATAATATAAAATATTCTATTACAAAAGGACTTTATATATGGAAAATGAAATCTTATTATATAATTTAGGTTACAACATAAGATTACTTAGAAAAAGCAAAAAAATGACTATAGATGCTCTAGCAGAACAGGCTGGTGTTTCAAGTAAGTATTTGCAAGGCATAGAAGTTGGTAATAGAAATATATCAGTAAAAAGATTAAATAAAATAGCAAGAGCCTTAGAAACAACTCCAGAAAGTTTATTAACTATAAAAAGCAGTAACTTAGAAAATAGAGATGATAAACTTCTAAACACTTATGAAAAATTAAAAAAAGTTGAGCCAAATAAATTAGATATTATATCCAATTTAATAGATGATATAAACAAATTATCAAGTTCAGAAAACAATAAAAAAAGACCTTAAACAAAAATTAATCTGCTCAAGGTCTTTTTATTTATTAAAAGTTATTAACTTAATTAATAGCTAATAATGTTTCCTGTAAAGCAGCCATATAGTCTTTAGCTCTTGAAACATTTGGATTATCTGGATAAGTATTAACAAATGTATCTAGAGCTTTATAAGAATCAGAATATCTTCCAACTTTGAAGTATGATAAACCAATATAAAGCAAAGCTTCAGCATCAAGAGTATAAACATTATTTAATCTTACTCTATTAAAATAATCTACAGCACTATTATAATTTTTCTCGTTATAGTATGACTCACCAATTTTAAATAAAGCCTCTTCCTGATATTTAGTTCTAGGGAAAAGAGTAGCTATTTTATTATAATACATTCTAGCTTTAACATAATTCTTTTCAACATACATTCTATGAGCTATAGCAGGCACTTGAATAAGATAAGTCCTTGAAACCTCATTATAATATATGCTAGTGTTATAATATTTTAAGAAATCTTCATATATTTCAAAAGCTCTGTCATATTCATTCATAGCAAAATAAACTCTAGCTCTTCCTAAAACTGCTAACTCGCCATCTGACCTTAAAAAATAACTTAAAGCCTCACCATATTTTTTCTCAAAGAACAACTGATATCCATATTGCATATTTATAGTAGAAGCTAAAGATTTATCAGAAGGTTTTAAATTATTCTGTAATTTAGCAATAATATATTGATCAGCACTGTTTTGTAATCTTGCTATATCGGCATAAGCTATTATAGCATCAAGCTGATAAGCTTCAAAACCTACGCCATCTATTATTTCAGATAAACGATTTTTAGCTAAATTATAATTTTTCATTTTCTTTAATGAATCAGCTACAATAAAATAAGATTCAGCTACATTGCTAACAGGTTTTGACCTACTGTCTATAGACAAATATTCATTTAAATTATTAATAGCTTCATTATAATTTTCTAATTCATAATATCTTTTTCCTTTCTGAAAATATCTTTCAGGAGAAGACAATGTTGAAACTTTAGTAATAAAAACACCTATCAATATAGCTACAACTGTAATAACAGAAGCTAAAACTGCTGCATAAGTTTTCATAATCTCTCCTTTATTATAAATCACTTAAAACTTGATTAATCCAGAAATTAACTTCATTAGGATTAATAGATTTTATTTTTTTCAATGTATCTAAAGCGTTCTTTTTTCTTCCAGCATTTTTATAAGATTTACCAAGAAGTAAATTAATATCATAATATAAAGCACTATCAACTTTTTTTCTAGATATAGGCTCTAAAGTTGCAATAGCTCCTGAATAATTATTAGCCTTAAATTGAGCCAAAGCCCTCTGATATTCAGAGCTATATCTTTGATACTCAGTTGGAGTCTTTTTAGTATTATCTTTTTTTATCTCAACATTAACAATATTTTCATTCTTATCATTTGTAAAACTAGTAACCTTTAATTCATTAGTAACATTTTCAACCATACGGCTTTGATTAGTAAAGTCATTAGTAACAAAATCATTAGTATTAATTTCATTAGTCAATGAATCATTAGTAGGATTAATTATATATATTTTAGTAGTGTTATAGTAATTAGTATAATTATTAGTCAAATTATAATAATTAGTATAATTGTAATAATTTGTACTAAAAACTATTCCTCTATTTGAATCTATTCTATTAGTGGTGTAATAGAGATCAACATAATTTGTAGGAGGTAATATACTATAATTTGTATCAAATAAATTAGTATTAGGATAATAACTTAAAAAATCATTACTATTTACTATATTTGTAAGCATATCATTTGTAAAGTAAGTATTATTAGTATTAAGGTCATTAGTTATAATATCATTTGTAATAATGTTATTAGTAATGATTTCATTAGTATTTATTTCATTATTGATATTAGTCATATCATTTTTAAATGGATCATAATATTCAAACTGCATCAAATCCATATTTTCTGTAGCAGTGTAAAAGTTAATATTATCTATATATGATATTACAGCATAATAATATTTATCATATTTAGGTAAATTATCATAGATAGTATATGTAGTAGATGCGTTAGTTGCTTTTGTTGAAGCTACCACTTTTGCATTAGTAAGCACTGTTTTACTTAAAATAGGATCTTCACTTCTATAAACATAATACATCAAATTCGGATGATAAATACCAACCCAACTTACTTCCACTTTATTTTCTTCTATATGTTTAATATTAAGTTTAGTTACAAGCCTTCTAGAGTTAGGCAAATCATTATAATTTTCTATACTAATTCTATCAGAAGAGGTCTGAGCAATCAAACTAGTGTATAAGTATGCAAAAGCTACTAATACTAAAGTTAATAATAGATATAATTTATTGTTTTTTAATCTTTTCATCTTATTATCCTCTTTGTACTATTATAATAGTCGGATGCATATATTATAAATTTTACACTATAGCATAAAAAAATAAATAAAAACTTTATATTTTTTCCATAACTATAGCAATTAAAAAACCAAAACACATAGATAAAACTGTTGCTGTAAGCATTCCCAAACTTAAAGTTGTAATATTAGGCCATAAACTTAAAAAAGATACTACTATTATACCAAGTACAAAACCAAATAATACAGATTTATGTTTTTGTATAACAATAGTAACAAGTTTAGATATAGTAAAAATTCCTATAGCAACTCCAAGACCTAAAAATATCAATGGATATACATTAGCAAAATTTTTAGTAAGAGTAGATACAAGATTAGATACATTCTCATACTCACCCAATATTAATAAAAGCAAAGAGCCAGATATACCAGGTATCACCATAGCAACAGCAGCAGCTACACCGCAGAAAAATAATTTAATTCCATAAAATATAGAAAAATCTCCAGTATAAGTAGTTTCTCCAGCAGGCTTATTAATATCAAAATAAACAAATATAGCCATTATAAAAGCACCTATAAAAAAAGATATAAATACTTTAAAATCAAATTTATCTACAGTTTTAGTGATAAAAGGAAAAGAACCAAGTATAAGCCCTACAAAAAATATTTTAGTAGGTACAGGATAATATTGAAATAAATAATTGATAATATTTAAAAAAAGTACTATGGAAACACCAGCTCCTAAAAAGACTGGCACTAATATTTTTAAGCTATCCCCTACTTCTTTCCATTTTAATTTAATAATAGCAGTAGGCAAAGTAGATATAGCATAAGTAAGGTTTTCATATATTCCAAGTACAAATGCTATAGTACCTCCAGAAACGCCAGGTATAGCATTAGCAACACCTATAGCCATACCCTTAATAAGGTAAGATATATAATTTCTTATGTTCATTTTATTCTCTTTTGTTAGATTTTTTATAATTTATTTTTTATTTAAGTGCTTATAAATAAATAAGCCATGTATAAAAACACATGGCTTTAATAGTAAAATCACTCTACAACAGCTATAATTTCAACTTCTACTAAAGCATCTTTAGGTAAAGCTTTAACAGCTACTGTACTTCTTGCAGGAGGATTTTCTGTAAAGTATTTAGCATATACTTCATTGAAAGCAGCAAAATTAGCCATATCGCTTAAGAAACAAGTAGTTTTAATAACATTAGCAAAAGTTAAGTTTTCAGATTCCAATAAACCTTTAATATTTTCCATTACTCTTTCTGTTTGTGCTTGAATATTATTTTCAGCCATAGCACCGCTAACAGGGTCTAAAGGTATTTGACCTGAAGCAAATATAAAATTAACACTTTTAACAGCTTGAGAATAAGGTCCTATAGCTTGTGGTGCTTTGTGAGTTTTTATTATTTTTTTCTCCATAAAAAATTCTCCTTTTTTTTTATATTATTTAATTTAATCACCATTTTATTGAATGAATTATAATAATTTTTTACAAAATATCAAGCAAATAATATAAAACTTCATACTATTTTATATAATAAAAATATAAAATATATTTACTAATTAACAATAAAGGCTCTTGACAATTTTTTATTATGTAGTATAATTCAGTACTCATAAGCTTTTAGAAATAAAAAAATCAATACTGGGGTGTCGTCAAGCGGTAAGACAAGTGGTTTTGGTCCATTTATTCGGGGGTTCGAATCCTCCCACCCCAACTTTTCTTTAATGTGGTTGTAATTATGGGTATAGAAGAAGAAATATTAGTTTTAAGCGGTACAGCTAACCCTCAGCTTGCTAAAGATGTTGTTGATAATTTAGGTATTAAATTGGGCAATATGCAAATACGCAAATTCGCTGATGGTGAAACTTTCGTTCAAATAGAAGAAACTGCTAGAAACAAAGATACATACATAATTCAGCCTACAGGAAGACCTTCCAGCAATGAAAGTTGGATGGAATTATTCTGTGTAATAGATGCTTTAAAAAGAGCTAGTGCTAAAAGAATTACTGCTGTTATACCATATTATGGATATTCTAGACAAGATAGAAAAAATGAGCCTAGAGTACCTATAACTGCTAAATTAGTAGCTAATCTCCTACAAGCTTCTGGTGTTCACAGGGTTTTAGCTCTTGATTTGCATGCTGCTCAAATACAGGGCTTTTTTGATATACCTGTTGATCATATGCTTTCTAAAAATGTTTTCTTAGAAAAAATAAGAAAGGATATAGATATATCAAATGCTATGGTTGTTTCTCCTGATATAGGCGGTGTAGGAAGAGCTAGATTTATAGCAAAAACTCTTAATCTCGACATTGCTATCATAGATAAAAGAAGAGATAGAGCTAATGAATGCGAGGTTATGAATGTTATTGGTAATGTAGAAGGTAAAGATGCTATCATTATAGATGATATTATTGATACTGGTGGAACATTACTTAAAGGTATTGCAGCTCTTAAAAAAGCAGGTATGAGAAAAATATATATATTTATAACTCATGCAGTATGTTCTGGTGATGCTTATGAGAGAATCAATGCCAGTGAAGTAGAAAAACTTTATATTACTGATAGCTTAAAAGTAATGACAGACAGATTAGGTAGCAAAATAGAAGTACTTTCTGTTGCTCCTGTTATTGCTAATGCTATTAAATATATACATTTAGAACGTTCTATAAGCGTTTTATTTGATCAGTAAATATTATTTTTTTGAAGGAAACAAAAATGAGTGAAAATTACACTATTAAAGCTTTACAAAGAGATACTACTAAAAAAAGCGTTGGTCATAAACTAATTAATGACGGATATGCTTTAGCTACTCTTTATGGAAGAGGTAAAGAATATTCTATTGCTGTAGAATTAAAAGAATTCGTAAAAATATTCTCTTTAGCTGGACAGCATGATATTATTACTTTAGATATACAAAATGATCAAAAAAGAGAAGTTCTAGTTAAAGACTATCAATTAGATGGTATTAAAAGAACTATCAGACATATAGATTTCTATGAAATAGATAGAAACAAAAAAATCAAAACTTTCGTACCTATTCGTATTGAAGGAATACCTGAAGGTGTTCGTTTAGGTGGTGGTACACTAGAGCAAGTTGAATATGAATTACCTATAAAAGCTTTCCCTGGTTCTATACCTAGAGAAATTACTGTTGATGTTACAGAACTTAAAGTTGGAAGTAGCTTACATATAAGTGATATTAAATTCCCAGAAGGTGTAGACCCTGTAGGTGATGGCTCTAAAGCTGTTGTTACTGTTGTTACTACACAAGATGAAGATACTCCTAATAAAGGTGCTGCTGCTGAAGCATAATAATAAAATTACAGGATAATCTTATTTTATGATGAAATTAGTTATGGGACTTGGCAATCCTGGAAGCGAATATCAAAATCATAGACATAATGTTGGTTATATGATACTAGATAAGGTTGCCAAGAAACTTAATGTAGAATTAGATATTAAAAAAAAGAAAACTGTATTTGGTAAGGCTAAATATGGTAAAATTGAATATCTTCTCCTAAAACCTCAAACTTTTATGAATCTTTCTGGTGAGGCTGCTTTATATATGGCTAGCTTTATGAAGATTGCTGTTGATGATATTATCGTTATATATGATGATATGAATATTCCTGTGGGCGAGTTTAAACTTGTAATTGCTAAAAGCGATGCTGATGATAATGACAATGAAGAAAAAGAAGGTCCTATAAAGCATAACGGTATAAAAAGCATAGAAGAGTCATTAAAAAGTAATAATTTCACTAGAGTTGGAATTGGTATAGGAGCACCTGCTGAAGGTCAAGAAATAGCTGATTTCGTCTTATCACCTTTCACTAAAGATGAAAGGAAAAAAATAAAAGATATAACTGATGATGTAGTTGATGCTATATGCAAGGTTTTATTTGAATCTAATAATAAAACATCTAAAAAGAAGTATCTATGACTAAACTTATAATTGGACTTGGAAATCCGGGTGAAGAATATAAAAATCATAGACATAATATAGGTTTTATTATTATTGATAAATTAGCACAAAACCTATCTCTTAAATTCGATAATAATAAAAAAAAGTCTTTATTCACAAGAGCAAAACTTAATAACACAGATTTTATACTATTAAAACCTCAAACTTTCATGAATCTCTCTGGAGAATCTGCAATTTATATATCAAAATTTTTCAATATAAAACCAGAAGATATAATAG
>NZ_SRZM01000324.1 GCF_019402445.1 Brachyspira pilosicoli | reverse complement strand
GTTGTATTAAAAAGGCTTTCTATGATAGGAGATGCTATATCACACACTTCTCTTGCGGGAGTAACTTTTGGGCTTGTATTTAATATCAATCCAATACTTGCTTCTATGATATTTTGTGTTTTATCTGCTTTATCTATAGAGTTTATAAGAAAAAAAATTGCAAGATATGGAGAGATGTCTATAGCGATAATTATGTCTTTTGCTATTGGGCTTGCTGGGTTATTGTCTGGTTTTGTTTCTAACAATGCTAATTTTAATAGTTTTTTATTTGGAAGCATTGTAGCTATTAGTGATTTTGAATTAAAGTTGGTTGTAATTATAAGTATTATTTCTATGTTAATATTTATATTTTTATATAAAGAGATTTTTTATATAACATTCAATGAAAGGCTTGCAAAACTCTCTGGGGTGCCTGTAAACAGAATAAACTTTATTTTTACAATACTTACAGCAGTAGTTGTTTCTATATCTGCGAGGGCGGTTGGAGCTTTGATTGTTTCGTCTATGATGGTAGTTCCTGTTGCTTGTTCTATGCAGGCGGCTAATAGTTATAAAAAAACTATTATTTATGCTGTATTATTTAATTTAGCTTTTACTGTTTTAGGAATATTTATTTCATATTATGAAGGATTAAAACCGGGCTCTACTATAGTTTTAATAAGTGTGATAAGTTTTGTATTAATTGCGATAATAAAATTTTTCTTAAATAAAAAGTGAAAATTATTTGTATATGTTTTTAAATACTTAAACTAATGTATAATTTTTTATTATTCATAGAATTAGTTTTAAAAATATTTTTTATACTCTGCAAACTGGACATATATATTTAAAATATTCATTAGGATTATAATAAAAATACATTATTTTATTTGGAGAAGTATCTATAATATAATGTTCATCATTAAAATTTTTCATTGCTTCTTCAATTTTTTTCTCTACAGTATTATTTTCTTGAGCATAATTAAAAGCACCATGTTCAAAGACCACATAATCAGATTCATATACATCAAGCAGATACATATTTTTAGGCACATCTTCACAATAATTAAAAGGAAGCCTTACTCCCCAACATTCAACTCTTTTTATTCCCCAATCACAAAGCCTTCCTTTTTCATCATTAATATAAGCCATAATTTGTCCGCTTGAGCAATTAATTTCACTTCCTCCGTTATCATCTAATTTACCATTAATACTATCAAGTATCCCGCATATTGTTTTATAATCCTGACCTTTTATAAGGTTTTGTTTTTGCCAAAAATCCCAATAACCGTTGCTTTCATAATTTTTAATATAAAGAAACTTATGTGATGGAATTTTTATAAAATATACTTTTACTTCTTCATTAGATTTACACATTCCTATTTCACCTAATCCGAATAAGTATCTGTCAAATGCTGTTATTTTTGTACGAAGCATTAAAGGTTTAGGATTCTTTCTATATTCTATTGGAGTAATATTATATAATTCTTTAAAAGACCTTGTAAATGACTCATGTGAAGAAAATCCATAATCAAATGCAATATCTAAGAGTTTTCTTTTAGTATCTCTTACATCTTTTAAAGCAAAAGATAATTTTCTTAGTCTTGTATATTCTTTAAATGTTATTCCAGATATCTTTTTAAACTTCTTTGTAATATAAAATTCTGAATATCCCAATCTATTAGAAATATTATTTAATGTTAATTCTTCATTTTTATGATTTTTAATGCATTCATCAATTTCATCTATAATTATTTGTATTAATTTATTCCATTCATACATTGTCTTATACCTCTTTATTTAATTATACAACAATTAAAGATTATATCTTGACATTACTTGTCTTTTTATAATAAATACAGTTT
>NZ_SRZM01000323.1 GCF_019402445.1 Brachyspira pilosicoli | reverse complement strand
TAATAAAGATAGTTGATAATAGTTATAACATTAGAAATACAATATTATTTATAGCTATTAATATATTTTCTGCTGTTATTTCGTTTATATGGTTTTTTAATTATAATTTAATAAATGAAGTATTTATTAATTCTCTGATAAAAAATGCAAGTAATAATTTAATTTTATCTATATTTAGTAATTTTCAAATGTTTTGTTTTTTTATGATATTATTAGCATTAGTTTTAGACAGTATTGATAAAATATTAAAATTTAAGAGAAACTGTTAAATTTATAATAATTATAAGCTAAATAAAAATAGTAAAATATAAGAGGATAGCTAGTATTTGATGGCTATCCTTTTTTAAAAAAATATGATATTATTAACAAAATATATTATGGGGCGTTTTATGCAAAAAAATAAAAAAATATTCTTTTACTTGTCTTTAATTATATTATTATTATCTTTATCTTTAACTATTTTTAATAGAGTATATTCATTTAAAAGAGCTGGAGCTCCATATGATGACTTTTTATCACATTTCTATGATATGAAAAAATATTATGAAAATAAAACTATTCCTGTAACTGGTGCTAGACTTTTTATGATGCCTTTAGATAATGAATCTGCTCCACGTGTGCCTGGTGGATTCTTTTATATACATTATTTGCTTACTTATAAACTTGCTAATGAAAATATAACTGCAATGAGAATTATTAATTTAATTACTATGCTTTTGCCTGTTTTAATATTTTTGTTTTGGGTTTATAAAAGATTTGGAATATCAATATTAGCTATTATGTCAGTTTTTACATTATTCAATATATATTATGTTTTTACTAATAGTATATTTTATAATCCTAATCTAACTTTAGTTCTATCTTTTTTATTAATACCAATTATTGCTGAGTATATGGCTAATACTAAATATTCAAATGTAGCAGCTATGATGTTTTTTCCTGTGCTTGCTTTAATGGGGCAGTCACATTTTGCTGTATATTATGGTATAGTGCCTACGGTGATATTGTATTTGATAGTGAGATATAAAATTACCATTAAACATATTAAATATATACTTTTAGGTGTTTTTATTTCTTTTTTAACTTATTTACCTTATTTAATTAGTGAGATTCAAAACGGTTTTCAAAATACAAATAAAATGTTTATACTTTCATCTACTGCAGAAAGAAATGTTTTTCCTTTTCCTCAGGTTCATTTTTTATTTATGTTTCCTACAAATGAGTTTTCTGTAATGTACTATGCTAAGCATTTCGATAGAATTATGTCTTTTTATTTGAATGATAATCCGTATTATATTTTTTCATTAATTGTATTGGTGCTTTCTATTATTGTTGTGCTTGCCGCTTTTATATATTCTATGATACATTTTATAAAAAATAAAAAATGGAAGGTAGATAGTAATACTAATAATACAGAGATGGTTATTAATGAATTATTTATATTATTTTTACTATATTTCCCTGCTACTATTTTTACTACAATATTTGGAGGCGGGGTTGCAGGACAGACTAGATATCAATATGGAGGATTTGCTTTATCTTTTGTACCTATAATATATTTTCTTTATTATTTAAGGTTTAAGAATAATTACAAAACGTTAAATTGTGTTGCAATATTTTCTATATTAAGTGCTATTGCTATGAATTTTAATATTATTGTTTATTATCAAAAAATTCATGAGCCTTACAGATGGACTGATTATATTGAAAGCGTGTATTCGATAACAAAAGATGCTAATGGAATGAATTTTAAAGTAGAAAATGCTTCTGGGTATTTTAATGATATGGGTAGAGCTTATAGTAAAAAAGATAGCTGGAAGAATGTTGCTAGTAATGAGAGTATAACTTATTATTTAGATGTACCTGAATTTGCAATTAAATACCCTCCTATATTTGATAGGAATGCGTTGCTTTCAAAAAAATATACTAAAGAAGAAATTGAAAACATGAATTTAAAAGTTATATCTAGTAATAGTACATGTATAGTTTATAGAAAATAGTTTTTATTGATTATATGATTAGATAGTGATACGAATAATAATATGATTTTTTAATATAAAAGGGCGGCTATGAGTAATGGCTGCCTTTTTATTTTTGTTATTATTGAATATTTAAGTAAAATTTTATATACTATATAAAAAGTATTGTGAAAATGAGGTGTTTATGGCGAATTATAATTCAGATAAACAGAAAGCTTATGATGTTATAGGGCATTTGGTGGATAATTTTCAAAATGGTATAAAAAGTAAAAATGAAACGGAGACTAGAAGGTATTATATTGATAAGTTTTTTGAGGCTTTGGGGTGGGATGTTGGTAATGAAAAAGGTAAAAGGGAAGTTATACATGAGGATATAGTGAAGGTGAAAGGGAAGACTAAATTTCCTGATTATGGTTTTTATTTTAAGGGGAAGAGAGTATTTTTTGTGGAGGCGAAAGATACTAAAGTTGATATAAAAAATGACAGTAGACCTGCATTTCAATTGAGGTCTTATGCTTGGAGTGCAAAACTTGGTGTGAGTATTTTGACGGATTTTGAGGAGTTTGCCGTTTATGACTGTACTGTGCGTCCGAAAGAAAATGATAGGACTGAGGCGGCTAGAATAAAGTATTTTACTTATGAAGATTATTTGAAAGAGGGTGTTTTTGATTATATATATGATTTGTTTGAGAGGGAGAATGTTGCTAATGGTTCTTTAGATGCTTATTCTGAGAACTTATGCAATAGAAAGGGGAGCGAGACAGTTGATGTGCATTTTCTTAGCACTTTAGATGAGCTTAGGACGAAATTGGCTGTTGTGATAAGTAAGCTTAATAGGGAGATGAGCGAGAAAGATATAAATTATGCGGTGCAGCAGATTATTGACAGGATTATATTTTTGAGGGTGGCTGAGGATAGGAATGTTGAGAATTATGGGCTTCTTGCTTTGGCTAATCCTAAAAATAAAAATGAAGATGATTTTAAAAATTACGGTTTTAATGGGGAGAATAGTTATTATGAGAATTTGAATTATATTTTTGATAGGGCTAATGAGAAATATAATTCGGGGTTATTTGATGAAGATGCGATAGTAAGAAATTTAAATATAGATGATAAAACAATAAAAGATATTATAGATGAGCTTTATACACCTAAGAATCCTTATCAGTTTTCAGTGATACCAGTTGAGATAATAGGTAATGCTTATGAGCAGTTTTTGGGCAAGACTATTAGTATAGATAAGAATCACAAGGCGGTTATAGAATTAAAGCCTGAGGTACGCAAGGCGGGAGGAGTTTATTATACGCCTGAGTATATAGTAGATTACATAGTAGCGAATACGGTAGGGGAGGCTATAAAGGGTAAGACACCCGATGAGATAGTAAATATAAAGATATTGGACCCAGCTTGCGGCAGCGGAAGTTTTTTACTTGGGGCGTATAAATATTTGCTAAATTATCATAAGGAATATTTTTTGAAGAATAAGACAAAGAAATATATGGGTTCAAGATATGAGATAATAGACGAGAGCGGTAATTTAGCATTATGGGTACGTAAGCAGATACTAATTAATAACATATTTGGTGTAGACATAGACAGCAATGCGGTGGAGGTAGCGAAATTATCACTTTTATTAAAAAGTTTTGAAGATTCTTTCAATGTTAATGAATACGGGCAAGGTTCTTTACTTAATGAGAAAATCCTTCCAAGTTTGGATAACAATATCAAGTGCGGTAACAGCTTGATAGGTAATGATTTTTAC
>NZ_SRZM01000322.1 GCF_019402445.1 Brachyspira pilosicoli | reverse complement strand
AAAAAACGGTTATGAAGATACTAAAAAAGCATTTAATAATTCTCTTGAAAAACTTCAATTAGATTATTTAGATTTATATTTAATACATCAGCCTTTCGGTGATTATTACGGAGAATGGAGATGCATGGAAGAGTTATACAAAAACGGAAAAATTAAAGCTATTGGAGTATGCAATTTCTTTGCTGACAGATTGGTTGATTTAATAATGCATAATGAGATAGTACCTGCTGTAAATCAAGTAGAAGTAAATCCATTTTATCAAAAAAATGATTATCAAACTATTATGAATGAATACAATGTACAAATGCAGTCTTGGGCTCCTTTTGCTGAAGGAAGAAATAATATGTTTACTAATGAAGTATTATTAAGCATAGCTAAAAAATATAATAAATCTATAGCTCAAGTAATTTTAAATTGGCTTGTAAAAAGAAATATAGTGGTAATACCTAAAAGTGTTAGAAAAGAAAGAATGGAAGAAAACTTTAATATTTTTGATTTTGAATTAGATGAGAGCGACATAAAACTAATTTCATCTATTGATAAAAATGAAAGTTCTTTTTTCTCTCATCAAGATTATAAAATGGTAAAACTTTTATCAGAAAGGGTTCTTGAATAATTTAATTAATATAAGGAGAATATATAATGAAAAAAGATGTTTTTGTTTTAACAGGTGCAGGCTCCATTGGAATAGCCATAGCAAGAAGAGTAGGAATTGGAAAGCATATTGTACTTGCAGATTTTAATATAGAAAATGCTAAAAGAGAATCACAAATATTATATAATGCAGGGTTTGAAACTTCTATATTTGAAGCTGATATTTCTTCAAGAGAATCAATTTTAAAACTAATAGATTTTTCAAAGGGTTTAGGAAAGATAAAATATTTTGTTAATGCTGCAGGCGTTTCACCATCTCAGGCATCTATTAAAGATATTTTAAAAGTTGATTTATATGGAACAGCGGTATTGCTTGAAGAGTTCGGCAAGGTGATAGAAGAGGGAGGAAGCGGAGTAATAATATCTTCACAATCTGGTTATCGTTTGGGCTCTCTCACAGATGAAGAAAATAAAATACTTGCAACTACTCCAACAGAACAATTATTATCTTTGCCAATACTTGAAAAAGCTTCAGACACATTAAAAGCCTATCAATTATCAAAGAGATGTAATTGTCTTAGAGTGATGTATGAATCTGGTAATTGGGGCAAGAGGGGAGCAAGACTCAACTCAATAAGCCCTGGCATAATAATAACACCATTAGCGAACGATGAATTAAATGGACCAAGGGGAGCGATGTATAAAAGAATGCTAGAGCTTTGTCCTTCAAAAAGGGCAGGCACTCCAGACGATGTTGCTAATGTTGCTGAATTACTAATGACAGAGAGAGGCTCATTTATTTCTGGAAGCGATTTTCTTATGGACGGAGGCGTAACTGCATCTTGGTGGTATGGAGAATTATCAGAGGGTAAATAAAGTTTTTTTTAATGCTGTTTATTAGATAATGATGAACGGTATTAATAAAATTTAGAGGTTTTTATTATGAAGAAAATAATATTTATGCTTTTATCAATAATTATGTTATCTTGCAGTAATGATACTCAAAAAAAAGATTATATAGTTTCTAATATTGATAGTTTAGAAAGTTCACAAAACATTAATGCTCTAAATATTAAGGGCACTCAAAACAAAATATTAATAGCATATTTTACATGGTCAGACAACACAATAGTAGAAAACCCTGATTCTATTGACGTAGATGCTGAAACTTCTGCAAGCGTGTTATCTCCGGGAAATGCTGAGTTAATTGCTAATTGGATAGCGGAAAAGACAGGAGGAGATTTATTTAGCATAAAGACACAAAACAAATATTCAAGCGATTATGATGAATGTTTGAACCAGGCAAGAAAAGAAAGGGACAATAATGAAAGACCAGCATTAGTAGGTAGAGTGAACAACATTGATGATTATGATGTTATATTTTTAGGCTTTCCAAACTGGTGGTATACATGCCCAATGGCAGTTTTTACATTTGTTGAAAGCTATGATTTATCAGGCAAAACAATAATACCATTTTGTACACATGGCACAGGAGGACTTTCAAGAACGATAAGAGATTTAAAAAAATTACTTCCAGCAAACTGCGAAGTGTTAGAGGCTATAGGGGTGTATAGACCAGAAGTAAAGAACTCAAAAAGTAGAGTTTTGGATTGGCTAAGGAAGCTAGGCTATTAAAATTGATAGATGTTTTTGAATAATTTATATTATATGTAATTAGTATGATTTTAGATTATTTGCACTTTTTGGTTCTTTGACGAA
>NZ_SRZM01000321.1 GCF_019402445.1 Brachyspira pilosicoli | reverse complement strand
TTTTTTTACTATATTAGTTTTATTTTTCCTTATAGCAATATTAATAAAAACTATACCAAAAAGTATGCCGCCAATAAGCCCAATAGTAGCAGTAGTTAAAGCAACACCCTGAGCAGTTTCTTGTATTATTATAGGAAGCCCAAATCCTTCAAGCAATTTGCCAGTGGAAGCTGCAAGTCCATGACCTCCTGCAAACCCTGCAGAAAGTTCATAACCAAATGTTCTATACATTGGCATATTTGGAGATATTTTTGTAAATAGTATATTTGTAGCATAGCCTATAGCAGATTGAGCCATACTTGCACATTGAAATATAGCAAATAGCATTAAAACTTTAGCAGGATAAAGCGATTTTATAGTTTTGTTTTCATTTAAAAACATACCCAAAGGAATGGCTGCAAATATCGGCACAGATAAAATACCTGGTAAAAGTGAATAAAACTTAATATATTCAACAGATATTGAATAACTAGAAAATCTTCCTAAAATCTCTGGTGATATTATAAGTCCTATAAATCCGCCTATCACAGAAGCAGGCAAATATAATTCTTGAAAAAGTTTTACCTTGGCCCTTAAAAAAGTGCCTATTAATAATAATATAGACAAGAGTCCCAATGCTTGAAGTAATTGAGTTAATAATTGCGAAGTCATTTTTTTT
>NZ_SRZM01000320.1 GCF_019402445.1 Brachyspira pilosicoli | reverse complement strand
AATCTTTTATAATTTGAATCATTGTTTCTCTGTTTATTTTGGCATAATACTGTGCTATTACCATATCAATTAAATAATCAAACATATCTTTGTCTTGTAAATAACAGTCTTCATTATTTTTAGCTATTTTAGCATGATATCGGCAAACTTGATTACCGAAATTTCTAGAGCCTGAATGTATAGTCATATAATAATCATTATTTGAGGATTTACCTATTTCTATAAAATGATTTCCTCCTCCAAGCGTGCCTATGGAGTTATAAAATTTTTCCAAATCAATTTCTACTTTTTTGCATAGATTTTCTATATATTCATTATCTATTTCAAAAACCTTATAATTTGTATTAAATCTTTTATTATAATTAATTATAAAATTTCTTATGAGTTCATTTAGTTCTTTAAAATTAAAAAGAGTATTAAAACTTTTTTTATGAGTACTTTGTCCCATTGGAATATTTTGTTTTATAGTTTTATCAATTTCTTCTAGTGATATATATTTTATTTCATCACTTAATTTTGAAGTAAGCATTCCACAGCCTATATCAACACCTATATGAAAAGGGTTTACTCTGTCAGTAAGAGGCATAGTAAAACCAACAACTATTCCTTTACCTAAATGAGTATCAGGCATAATTCTTATTTTTACATTTTCACTAGCTTTTTCATTTAATATTTTATATATTATAGAATAAGATTCTTCGTCAATATTATCAGTGAAAACTTTGCAGTCTTTATTATATTTTCCTTTTAACTCTATCATAAAATATATCCTATATTATTTTTATGTTATATCATATACAAAAAACTATACTACAAAAAGAAAAGTAGTTTTTAGAAAATTGTTTTTTTGTATTAGAAAAGTAAACTTATCTCTAGCCCTATTTTATTTTCGTATCCAAAATAACTAGAAGCTCCTCTAGGCTTACCAAATCCATATTTCAAAGCAACAGTAAATCTATAGAACTCTATACCTACACCAACATTAACATATCCATGCCAAGGCTCTTTTATAAGCCCTAACCTATCTTTTTTATCGAGTATAGCTCCGCCATTAATACCTGCTATAAAATTAATAATATCTTTATAAAGAGGTAATCTATAATCTAAACCAGTATGCACTCTAAAAAGCTGAGGACTATTTCCTACGGCATTATAAGATAATTCAGCTCCTAAATACACAGTAAAGTTTTTTATATAATAGTATGCAGCAAGTGAAGCAAACTCATAACTGCTTCCGCTTCTAATCTTATAATCTCCTTTAAATCCATCAACTAAATGCGTAGATTGATGATATACAGGAATAAACCTTATCTTCATGTTAATTCCTGCAATATTTTGAAGCCACAAATCTGTAAACAAAGCAAACTGTCCAGAAAAATCATAAACATCAAAAAGACCGCTACTTCTTCCAAGTATAGATATATCCATTCCAGCTGCCATCCCCACAGAAAAATATTTGTTTCTATAAAACATTATCTCACTGGCAAGCCTTCCTTCTATATAAATAGAAACAGATTTAAAATCCCAATCAGCTTTATTATCCATTGCCATTAAGTTTTTATTAACATCAAAATTTTTGGCAAAAAGTAATCTTCCTATAAAAGCTCTAGGATCCTGCCAACCAACATAATATTTATCAACATCATAAACACGAAAAGGATTTGTAAAACTATAATCGTTTGATACTGCATCTTGCGAATATAATAAAAAAGAAAAAGTTAAAAAAAGTATTGTAATTATATATATTTTTTTCATAGCTATTATTATTATTATTATTATTATTTATTTTTTCATTATTTTATTATAAGCTAATATTTTTAACAAGTTTTTTAATAATAAAAAATTGACATTATATAGTTTTATTATATAGTAATATATATAGTTGCTTATTTAGAGAGTGTTTTATGAAAAAATTATTCGTATTATTTTGTGTATTATTTATAGTAACTTCAACAGCATTTGCAAGACATGGTGGCGGAGCTGCTTTATTTGTACCGCTTACTGGAAGTTTTGCTTTCACAGATATAAGAAACTCTGATGGTAAAAAAATTGATTCATTAAAATCTTCAGGTGCTTTTGATTTTGGAGTACTCCTTCAGCCTGGATATTTTTATGACTTTTCTGGATTAATTGGTGTCGATGTACTCGCTGATATTGGTTATTACAGAAGTTCTTACAACTTTAGAGATACCGCTAATAATGGAAATCTTGTTTCATATAATTTTGACACTTTAAATCTTGGCGGTATGGCAAGGGTATCGATTTTATTTTTATCTTTAGGAATAGGCTCTGGAGTAAAATTACCGCTTCAAGCAAATATACAAAATGCTAATAATAAAATTACTTATAACTATGATAAAATTAAAGAAAATTTTTATAATGCTTATATACCATATATAAAATTTACAATAGATTTTAGATATTATTTAAATAGCTTCTCAGCATTAGCAGCTGGATTATATTTTAATTATGACTTCAATATAAATCAAAAAATACCAAATTATTCAAGATATAATATATCTTCATTTGATTTTGGTTTTCAAGTAGGTGCTTATTTAGTAGGTTCTAGTGATTATTAATATATAGTTGGAAAATAAAAAATGCTAAAAGAATTGTTATTGCCGGAAATAGAAGACCTAATAGAACAAAATCAATGGGAAGATATTAGTGAAATACTATCTCTCTGGCAGGAAGCAGAAACTGCAGATTTAATTACTTCTATCAAAAAACTTGAAGACAAAATTAATATATTTAAAACTCTTCCAAAAGAATATTCTATAAAAGTTTTTCCAGAATTAGTTTCTATAGATCAACAACATATTATAGAAAGTATGACTGATGAGGAAATAAAAGAATTACTTGAGAATATTAGTCCAGATGACAGAACTTCATTTTTAGAATCTATAGATGAAGATATGTCTAAAAATATATTAAAACTACTTGGAAGTGAAGAGAGAGAGATAGCTTCTTTGTTGTTGTCATATCCAGAAGGCAGTATTGGACGTATGATGACGCCTGAATATATAAGCATAAAACCAGATTGGACAGTTGAAGAGGCTTTTGAATATGTTAGAAGCAATATAGAAGATGCAGAAACTTATACTACAATATATGTATTAGATAATAAAAGAACTTTAATAGGCTCTATTGCTTTAAGACAATTATTTTTTAGCGGACAAAAAATGCTTATAGGAGATATAGTTAATAATTGTCCATATATATTAGCATATGAAGATAAAGAAAATGCAATAGAAATTATAAAAAAATATAATTTGCATTCATTAGCAGTTATAGACAATAAACACTCTATGGTTGGAATTGTAACTGTAGATGATATATTAGATATTGCAGAAGAGGAATATACAGAAGATTTCCACAAAATGGCAGGTATCACTTCCGATGACAATCAATTTGATGATAATCTAAAAATTACACCAATATTTACAATGTACAAAAAAAGAATATTATGGCTTTTAGCTTTAGTATTTGTTAATTTATTTTCTGGCGGTGTTATAAGCATATTTCAAAACACATTGCAAAAGCATATAGTATTGGTAGCATTTTTACCGTTATTAATAGGAAGCGGAGGTAATGCAGGAAGTCAATCTGCAACTTTGGTTATACGCTCTCTTGCTATAGGAGATGTTGTATTAAAGGATTGGATATATTTGCTTTCAAAAGAAGTATTAGTTTCTTCTATATTAGGATTAAGTATGGCATTGGGTGCCAGTATATTAGGAGTTATAAGGGGCGGATTTGAGATAGCTATAATAGTGAGCATATCTATGTTTAGTATAGTTTTTATTGGAAGTATTATTGGTTTAACTTTGCCTTTTATATTAACTAAATGCAAATTAGACCCTGCTATAAGTGGTGCTCCTGTATTAACTTCTATATGTGATATTGCTGGGGCTGGTATATATTGTTCTATAGCTACTATAGTTTTTTACATATTAGCTAAATAAAAAATTATTATAATTTGATGTTTTTATAATATATTATATAATATAGAAAATAATAAAAGGTATATTCATTTATGATGAGAGAAATAGAAATAGAATTACATGAAGCTTCAGCTAATAATGATGTTCTTGCTTTAGAAATTTTATTGAAAAATAAAGATATAAATATTAATTTAGAAAATGTATTAGGACTTACTCCTTTAATGCATGCTGCGAAATTTGGTTATGCAAAAATAGTAGAAATGCTTATTAAAGCAGGTGCTGATGTAAATAAATCAGATAAATTGTTTATAACTCCTTTAATGAGTGCAGCTGCTAATGGTCATTATGATGTGGTAAAAATTCTTATAGAAAATAATGCTGATGTTAACAAAAAAGATGTTAACAATACAACAGCTTTACATTATGCCTCTTCTTCTAATTATACTGATATAATAAAATTATTAGTAGAAAATAAAGCTGATATTAATGCTAAAACTGATGTACATATTACTCCTATTATGTATTCTTGCCAATTATCAAATTATGAGGCTGTGAAATTTTTAGTTGATAATGGTGCTAAACTTGATGAGTGCGACATATATGAAGAGAATGTGCTGCATTATGCAATATCTAGCGGGAATATAGACATAGTAGAATATATTTTAAATAAACAACAATTAGAAATACCAAGATATGCTCTTACAACAGCTTCCATTAGCGGAAATTTATCACTTGTGCATTATATACATTCAAAATTAAAAGATTATAGAAAAGAAAATATATTTTCTAGTGCTTTTATATCGGCAGCACATAATGGACATTTAGATATCGTTAGGTATTTTTTTGACACATCTAAAAAAGATGCTCCAAAAGCTATAGCTCTTGCCTCTTCTGGGGGTCATAAAGATGTAGTTGAATATTTGCTTATGAATGGAATATCCCCTAATGGAATATCCGATGAAGGCAAATCGGCTTTAATATATGCTATAGAAACATCAAATAAAGATATTATTGAACTTTTAATTAGTTATAATGTTGATATTAATATGCCTGATGATGATGATATAACACCATTAATGCATGCTACAAGTGTTGGAGATATTGAAGTAGTAAAAAAACTTTTAGATAATGATGCTAATGTTAAATTAGTAGATAATTTAGGAAGAAATGCTCTTGCACATGCTGCAATGAGCGGAAATATAACAATTATCGAGCTTTTACTTCATAATGGTTTAACTCTAAAAAACAAAAAAGAAAATATTAGTCTTTTAATGTGGGCTGTAATATATGATAATTTAAAATCTGTTAAATATTTAATACAAAAAGGAATGGATATAAAAGAAAAAGATAAAAATGGCTGGAATCCTTTTATGTTTGCTTGTGCAAAGGGATATATGGATATTATTGAATATACATTAAAAGCATATCCAGATATATTGTTAGAAAAAAGTAAAAATAATGAAACAGCATTGATAATAGCAACTGATAATGAAAAAATAGAAGTAGTTGCTTATTTGCTTTCTAAGGGTATTTGTATTAAAGAAAAAAACTCTCAATGTCGTACTGCTTTAGAGATTGCAATAATAAAAAATAACTTTGAAATATGTGAATTAATTATAAACTTTTATAAAATAAATTATCCAAATTATAATTTTCAACAAGAGTATAATCTAGCAAAAGATAAAGGAAATAAAAAAATAATAGATTTTATTCAAAGTAAATTTTAAATAAATATTTTTAATCACAAATCAAAAATAATATATTAGGACTTTTATTAATATGATAAATAAAAATAATAAAGAAAAATTAGGAAGTATTGGACTTTTTTTAACTGCATTAATATGGGGATATAGTTTTGTTGCTGTCAAAGTTGTTGTAAATGAACTAGCTCCTTTTTATCTTGTTGGTTTTAGGAATTTTTTTGGTGGAATATTTTTATTTTTAATATTTTTTAAAATTACAAGAACTACAACTAAAAGAGATATTTTATTGAGCTTACCTGTTGGTATAACTTTATTTTTTGGTTTTTGGCTGCAGACTATTAGTGCTCAATTTATAACTGCATCAAAAATAGCATTTTTTACAGGGGCTTATGTTATATTAGTGCCTTTTTTTACTTGGATAGTATATAAAAAGAAGCCTCATATAGCAGCATTTATTGCAGCATTTATAACATTAATAGGTTTATATTTGCTCACATCAGTAGATGGAATAAAAAGTATAAAAGTTGGGGACTTATTTGCAATATTATGTGCTGTAGCTTTTGCTGTTCACTTGGTATTAATAGATGCTGTAATATCAAAAGTTAATGGTATAAAAATGGCTTCTTTACAATTATTAGTTGCTGGAAGCATATCATTAATACTAGGTTTTATAACCAAAACACCTTTAAATATTTCAGCTTTATCTAATGAAACTATATATTCATTTTTATATTTAGCAATAGGGGCAACTGCAATAGCTTATTTGCTTCAAACTGTTTCACAAAAGTATGTATCTCCTCATAAAACTGGTATAATATTAAGTTTGGAGTCATTTTTAGGAGCTTTATGTGGTATTATATTTATGCAAGACACTATTAACTTAAAAACAATTTTAGGAGGAGTCTTTATAATATCAGCAATCTTTATATGCGAAATAGGAAGCAATATTAAAAAAAGTTAATTTCCGCCATTATTTTGGTTTTGCATAGACTCAAGTCTTTTTCTCTCACGTTCAGCTTGCTGTAATTCTGATTGCATTCTATAGTAAGAGGCTAATCTCTGTTGTCTATACTCTTCTATTCTATCTTTTTCAGCATCCATACGCTTTTTATTATCATCAAGACGGCTTTTTGTCATAGCAATACTATTTTCAACTATTCCTCTAGTCTGTGAATAAGGAGTTACAAAATCATTCATAGCATAAGCAACTCCAGTATCCGGTATATCATCTCCTGAAGTATCATTAGCAAACAGCTCTTCTATACCGTCCATCTGAGTTTCTATCTTATTCATAAACTTCTCTTCATCTATCTGTAAATATCCCTTTTTAACTACAGACCAATCCTCACCAGCATTTCCTCTGTTAATGCCAATTTGGTCTAATAAAGCTAACTCCTCACCATATTCTGTTTCATAAGAAGCAGCTATAATAGATTTCATTCTTTGTGATATATTATTAACTAAAGTGTTACCGCTAAATACACCAATATAATATAATTTCTTTCTTAAAGCAGTATCACTAAGCTCAGGGTCAAATGTAACTCCCAATGTATTTGCTAAATCTATCATATCGGTTCTGCTCATAGTCTCTAAACTTTCCATTACATCATTGTTTAAAGGCATATGAGTAGTATCATTAAGTAAATCTATAACATCATTATAAGCACTTACAAAATTAACTATAGCATCTACTACTCCCTCTTTATCTACTTCTATAGTAGTAGCAAATGCCTCTGGTGTAGGTTTTATAGCTGTGATATTAAGACCATCTACCACATCTTTAAACTCATTGCTTTCGCTAAGCACGTCTATACCATCAACAGAAGCCCTAGCATCAGTTGCCTCTGATATTAAATAATTTGGAGCGTCCTCTTCCCTACCCATATCTTCAACCAATAAATCCTTATAAAAAATATTGTACCCTTCATTTTTATTTATAAGAACTACCTGGGTAATAACATCACCCTCTTCAAACTGACTTCCTATAGGTATATTTAATCTCTGCCAAGTTGAACTAATAGTAGGCAAAGCAAAGAATTTTTCAACTTCATCTCCTGCCTTATTGATATATTTAACTCCTATTATCTCAGAATTAAATCCTGTAGCATCTATTGCCTGAGGTGCTTCAGCTTCAACATCTTTTTTAGCAGCCCTCTCTGCTTCAAGTGCTTCTTTATATTTCTTTATATCCTCAAATGTTCTAGAACTATCCGCAGGTGATAAACCTTCCCCATAAAGCTCAACATCTTTATATATTACACTATCTATTTTATTGAAAGTAAGTCCTGTATCTGGTATAGACAAATCAACAGTAGGAGGCATTATAGGAGCTTCTTCTTCAACATCATCTAAAGTGTCAGATGCTCTTGCTGTAATAGAAATAGTAATATTTTCATTAGCTTCAGCCTCTCTATGTAAAGGCATTGATAATTTATTTACACCTTTTAATACAATAAAATCATTCTTTATCATATAATTTGTAGTTAAATTATCAGATTCATCTTTCCATTTATTTATTAAACTCTCATTAAATATATGACCTAAATATCTATAAGGTCTTCTCGTAAACATATTGAGCTGTTTTAATATACCCGAATCATCGCTTACAACTTCAACTATATTTTTAGAGCCTGTTTTAACTAAGTCTATAGTGAGAACTTGAAGATTTTTTGACTTTTGCGTAATTGTTGTTTTTATTTTTTTGCCGAATGCTTTTTCTAAAGTTTTTTGCAAATTAACTAAGCTTCCGCCTGCAAAATCTATAGTATATTCATCTTCTGCTATTTTTAATTTAATAACACCAGCAGGAAGAGTATCATTCATATTATATGCTTTTGAAGAGAATTTCTGACTATTTGCTAATTCTTTAATTTCTATATCATAAGTAGTTGTGCTTGCAAGTCTGTTAGCAGATACTGTAAAATAATCTGGAACTCCCTCCCCTGTACCAACATAATTTTTAAAAGGAGAACGAAAACCATATAACTCTTTAGATGTAGTAGTTAATATATTTAATCTGTTTTTTAAATCTTCATAAGCAGATATTTCTCTCTGATAATTTTTAGCATTATCAGCAAGGTTTGAAAGAGTAAGACTTCTTTTATTAACTTCAGCATCTACTGCATTTTGATAAACATCTTGAAGAAAAGCATCACTAGTAGCCATATATAAAATTCCCCTAATTTTTTATATATAATTAAAAACTTAAATACATATAATATGTAAAATATATGTTTTTCTTATTTAAATATATAAAATATTTCGGTATAATGTTAAATATAGTTAGCATAATATTAAAAAAATTATTCCTCAATTTTTCTTATATCATTGATAATATTATCCATATTCTCTAACTCTTCAATAGAATAATCTTTTAATTTCATAGCAATAGATAATAACTTTTTGTTTTTTTCTATTCCTCCTATTTCTTCATTACAAAGAAGCAAAGATATAGGTATATTTAATACTTTAGCAATCTTATTCAAATTAGTAATAGATATATTTCTTTTTCCAACTTCTACACCTTGTAAATATTTTGGAGATATTTTTGCCATATCAGCTATATATGATATAGTTCTATTTTGAGACTTCCTTATAATTCTTATTCTGCTGCCAATATCAGATAAAAAAGATAGTTCATTATTATCTTTATCAATATTTTTATTTTCATCTTTGCAATCTGATATCATACTCTTAAAAAAATGTTTCTTTAAATTATTTTTATCCATTTATCATACTCCTACACTTATACTATCTTTATATTTATCTAATATGCCATTTTCTCTAAAACTATAATGAAGATTACCTGCTATTATAATATGGTCTAACACTTTAATATTAACCATAAAAAATGCTTTATATATTATTTCTGTTATTTCAATATCTGCCTTTGAAGGTTTTGCTATACCAGATGGATGATTATGAGATAATATGACATAACTAGAACCTAATGATAATGCCTTCTCAACTAAATCTCTAGGATAAATAGTAGCAGAATCTATAGTTCCTCTAAATATTTGTTCTATGGAAATTAGCCGTTTGTTAATATCTAAACATATTATAGAAAAAGCTTCAAATTTAAGTCTTCCAAACTTTATAATAAGATAATTTATTAAGTCCTTCTTTTTAAGCTCTAAACTATCGCTTTTCAAACTATTCATCAAAAAACATTCCAAAAGCATTGGTATATTTTTTAATATAAAAACCTTTTTTGAAGTAATACCTTTAATTTGTAGAAGCTCTTTTTCATCAGAATTTACTATATTATATAAATTATGAAACTTATAATAGAGTTTATCTGTTATGATATTTGCACTATTTAAAGATATACCATTAGAAAGTAAATATGATACTATTTCTTTTTCTTTTTTCAAACTAAGGCTTTCATAATTTGGATTTAAAATAAAATCATTGTCAATAAACATATTAATATATCCTTAAAATTAAGTATTGCCTATAGTTAAACAAATATTTTTTTAAAATAAGCCAAAATTAAATAAATTAAAACAATATTTAATTCATAATTTCCACTTAAAAAATATATTTATTTATTTTTTTATCATAACCATTAGATAAAATATTGACTTTTTATACAATAGCTATATCATTTTTTTATATAGAGTTTTGGAGTAAACTATGAAAAAAAAACTAATTATTATAGCAACAATTATCAATTTATTTTTAATATCTTGTACATCAGATTCAACAACTCCATTTGATATAGAATACCTAATACTTCTTTGGGGCGGAGGAAGTGTAATAGAAAAAGAAAAAGCTATTACTGACCCAGCACAAATATCTTCATTTATAGAAGAACATAAAGGAATATATTACTCAAAATATGAGGATGAAAGTCTTGATTTGAGATACATTATAGAAAATAATCAAATACATACAGAATACGGTACAGAAGTAACTGGTACAAGAACATTATTTGGTACTAAATTACAAATATATATACCTGGAAAAACTACAGGAGGAAGCGGTTATGATAAAAATGATGAAATGTTTACTTTTAATTTTGCTACCAATCAAAATATATACTTATTTGCAAATGCCATATTTCATAAAGATTCATATTTAGCACAAAGTGGCTATTCATATAAAATAGGAGAAGCTATTGAGGAATTAAAACAATATACTGGAAATTATTATTATTATGATTATGATGATACAAAAAAATATTATATACTCATAGATAATAACGGACAAATATATATAGATGATAATTTAAATATAACATATTCAACTGCATCTATAATAAATCAAGTGCTCACTATTACATACACTAAAATAGGAGGAACTAAAATAAAACAAGAATTACATTTTTATGATGATAAATTAATTTTTGGAAATTCTTGGATAAATGACCAGCTGCAATATGAAGCTTTAAAAAGATATGATTTATTCAGTACATATAATGGTACATATATAGGACAAGATGGAACTAGTAGTATAACTTTAACTGTTAGTTCTAATGAAATAAAATTAAGCAGCCTTGATAGATATACTACATTTACACCTGTTATGACTGGAAACACTTTAATTCTTTATCAATACTCCTCTAAGTATCCTACAAAAGAACATAAATTTGTATTTGGGGATAATAAAGCCACATATACAAAACCAGATAATGGAGGTACTGTTATATTAAATAAACAAAACTAAAAATATTTTATATAAAAGCACTAAATATACCCAAAACAACATATAGTACATTGCTTTTTTGATAATTATATATAAACTTATTAATATATAAATTTATATAATTTTATTAAAAAATAATATCAAATGAGGTGTTTTATGAATAAAATTATATTAGTTCTTATTATAACATTACTTGTTATTTCTTGTACTAACTCTACTACAAATCCAAATACAAATATTTATATAGGAGATGGAACTGTAATAGATGAAGTAATTGTAGATACCCCTCCTCTTACTAATGAAATCATAACTGATCCAATAAAAATATCGGATTATTTAAAAAAATATAGCGGAAGATATTATTTGGAAACTATAGATAACAATAATATAACTAATAGAACCATAAAAGTAATAGTTGAAAATGGAATTGTATATGATGAAAAAGTATCACAAAAATTCGGAGTAAAAACATTATTTTTAAATAAATTGCAAATAGAAATAATGGGCAATGAATTATCTGATGATATTAATGAGAAAAATTCAAGAGTTGAAATATTTGATTTTTATGAAGATAAAATGACAACTAGTGTAAAAAAAGTATATAATAAAGACTCTTCTCTTATACTTCAAAATGAACTAGTAGGAACTATAAAAGAGTTAAAAACATATTCTGGCAGTTATTATATTTGGGTTAATACAACATCTAAAGAATATTTGTTTTCTATAGATGAACAAGGACAAATATATGCAGACTCTAGTATTAAACAATTAAATCCTCAGTTTATCCTAAAAAATAACATACTAGTAATGAAATATAGTGAGGGAACAAGCAAAATAGAAAAAAACTACATACTAAAAGATGATAGAATAGTAGAAGGAAGTGTATTAATAGATGATGTTATAAAAAATGAATTAGACACTTTAAAACGTTCAGATTTACTCAGAGATTATGTCGGACAATATTATGGTGATTATGTAACATTGTATGTAGAAAATAATTATGTATATATAGGTACCAAACTTCCTAATGGAGGATATAGTTATATTAATGGAACTGCCCTACTTCAAGGTAATCAATTAATAGTATATGAATATAAAAATAATAGTACTAGCAATAATAAAGAGCATAAGATAATATTTAGTGATGACAAAAGAAACGCAGTTTATTATAATCCTCATAGCCTTAAAACTATAAATTTAACAAGAAAATAATATTAAAAAATGCTATTTTTTATGCATAATTAATCAATAAAGTTTTTTAACAAAATTATTAAATTATCATTGATAAAATAAAAAATATATGATATTATTTTTATAAGTTATTTTGGAGAAATATTTAATGAAAAAAGCAAGTAAAAATCCTTTTCTTGTTGAAGTAGAAAGAAAGTTTGGAAAAGATAGTTTTGAATTCTCAGCATTTATGCGTGGAAGTAAAAAATTTAAAATAAGCAAAGACGAGATAGATGATAGATATGGTTTAACATTAAAAGAGTTTGCCTATTATGCTCAAATATCTGGTTTTAAAGTATTATCTGATGAAGACAGCTTAATTATATTTAAAGAATAAAATTATAAAAATCAAATTGAGTAAAAGAAAAAATAATGAAAGATTGTAATGTACTTCTTATAAACGATATATGTTCTTATGGAAAAGCTTCTCTAACAGTTAATATACCTGTTCTTTCTGCTTTTGGTATAAAAGTATCTCCTCTAATAACAGTATTACTTTCAAATCATACTGCTTTTGAATCTTTTTGTGCTTTTGATTTAACATCACAATTAAAACAAATAGTAAATGAATTAAAAAAGAGAGAAGCAAAATTTGATGCTTTATATATAGGCTGGCTTGCTTCTGATGAACAAGTAGATATAGTAATAGATATAATAGAATATTTCAAAATAAAAATTATATTATTAGATCCAATATTAGGAGATAATGGTAAACTATATTCTTCTATGACTGAAAAACACATAGAATCACTTAAAAGAATATTAAAATATGCTACAATAGTAACGCCTAATATAACAGAATTATGTTTACTTTTAGGGAAAGACCCAAGAAAAAAATACACAGAAGAAAATGTAATAGAAATGGCTAAAGAATTATCAAGTAAGACATCAGAGAATATAATTGTAACAAGTGTAGAAAAAGATAATCAATTCGGTTCTCTAGCATACAATAGAAAAAGCAATAGTATTATAACAAGTTACTTTGATAAAATAAATATAGCAATACCTGGTACAGGTGATGCTTTTGCTTCTGCATTATTAGGATATATATTAAATGACTATTCTATAGAAGACTCATTAAAAAAAGCAACACAATTCATATATACAGCAATAGAATTTTCTGTAAAAGAAGATGATAATAGAGTATATGGCATATCTATAGAAAAACGACTTCATCTGCTAAAAGATTTGTTCTAATTTTTAAATTTATTTTAATAGTTTATTTAATATATCTTCTATTTCTTTTTCGATATACTTTTTATCAATCATATCTTTACCCCAAACAGATTTATTTAATGCTGTTTTATATAGCTGTAAAGATTCTTTTAGAAGAGTATTTGTATTTCTATCTATATAACTTTCAGCTCTCAATTTGTATATTCTAGCAAGTAAAGCATATCCGCTTCCATCATCAGGAAGAAGGGCAATATAATTTAAAGCATATTTTTGAGCCTTAACAAAATCTCTAAAATAATTTAATGCTACAACAGAAGCCCTATAATTAGCAGCTGCCTGATTTTTATTAATGCTAATAATATTCTCATAACCCTCTAATGCTTCACGAGTATTTCCTGTTATTTCATTTATATAAGATATTTGATATAAATAGTCAAGATTATCACCATTAATTAAAACAGCTTTATTAGCATATCTCATAGCAGCAGTATTGTTACCTAGTTTAACATTTAATTTTGATAATGCATAAAAATCTCTGTCAGATTCATATTCTTTGTTTAAATTAAATAAAGATAAAGGATAAGATGAAACATTAATAATACTATCTACCTTCCAAAGTAAATCTACATCCATATATTTAGAAGCCCTATCAAAAGCATTAATAGAATATCCATATAATCTGCTTTTACTATATATTCTTCCTAAAATAGCATCTTTCGCCCCAGCAACATTAACATACTTAAAAATATTATAAGTCATATCATAAGCACTGTTATCATATTCATATGCCAATGATTCTGCCAAAGCTATAACATTATTCATATAAGCAGGTGCTATCCTTAAAACCTCTCTTCTAACATCAGAAAACTTAACATACCCATTAACATTATTATAATTACCCATAGAAGCTAAATAAGAATCAATATATATTTTATTTTTTATAGCTATAGCATCATAATTCTCTCTATTAATTCTCATAGCTAAATTGGCAATATTTTTTGATTTATCATATTCTTTTGTATTATATAAATATGAAGCATAATATCCATATATTATAGAGTTTATCTTTTTTATATAAGGGTCTTTGGTATTAATATTTCTAAGACCATCTATATAATTAATAGCATCATCGTATCTATCAAATTTTAAATATTCAAATACTTTATCAGTAATAAGAGAAGTGTTAAATTTTAAATCATCTTCCCAAAACAAAGTAGATTTTATATCTGTAAGGTATATCTCTTTTTGATAATCAGAAATATCATTTGATTTTACTCTTATACCTAAAAGCTCTCTTAATAATATAACATTATTAATACTTATAACATTATCATCAAAAGCCCTTTTTAAAATTTTTATGCCTTCATCTGTAGAACCCAATTTAGAATAGCTGCTTGCGATATACCATAACCTTCTCTGCTCTTCATAGCCTTCAAATTTGTTATTCATCATTAAATTAACAACATCAACATAAAGCCCATTATTATATAAATAATCAGCTCTATCAAGAGTGATATTATAATCAATAGATTTACTTAAATTAGCAACAGTGTTTCTATAAGCTTCTATACTAACTAATATCTCTTTTGCTTTTTTATATTTTCTTTTAAATATCAAATATTTAGCATATTCTATTTTATTTTCATCAGATATATCATAAAAGCCAACAATTTGAGAAATTATTTCATTTGGATAATATAAATAACCATAATTATAAAGCATATTAGCAAGAGTTTCATATAGTCTAGGTTTATTATAAGAATATTTTAACCCCTCTTCTAAGATATCTATAGCCTCTCTCTCTTTACCCTCATATAAAAATATTTGAGCAAGTATAGCATAAGCCTCATCAAAGTTTTTATTATTTCTTATAAATCTATTTAACATTCCTTTAGATTCATTATAATTTTTCATTTTAAAATAAGTCTTAGCTAAAGCAAGCTCTATTTCTGGATAATCTTTTGTATAATTAGAAAGAGAATCTAATTTGCCAATAGCATTACTATAATCATTAGAAATTATTAAACTATCCCAAGCATAAAGCTCTTTTTGTACTGTTGCATTTGAGATTTTAGAGTTTATTCTAATTATATTATTATCATTAGAAGCATTTGCTCTAATAGCAACATTATAATTATTTAGAGCATCATCATATTGCTTTTTAAAAATGCTAATATCTCCAAACCCCTCATATCCATAATCACTTCCATTTTGAATACATAAGCTATAATATTTTTCAGCACTTTTTATATCAAAATTTCTAAAAGCAATATCACCAGCCAAATATAACCAATAATTATCATTATATATTTTATAAGCAGATATGTAAGTTATTAAAGCATATTCATACTCATTAATCTTATAAAACAAATCTGCTATATTCTTATGCACTTCTCTATCATTAATATACCAATTTATAATCTTACTAAAATCTAAAGAAGCATAATATAAATCTCCATGTTTATAATAAGCAAGTCCTCTAGTATAATAAATATCATAATAATCTTTATAACTTTCTTCTAATGAATTACAAATATTAATAGCTTCATTATATTTATACTCTCCTATTAATAATTTAGCTTCATTTAATTTATTTATAATATCTATTTTAATATCTTCATTTGCATTATTAAAAAAATCATTTGTAATAATATTTACATTTTCTATATTAATATCTAAATTTCTATCAGATACGGTTTTTTGAGAATATTGTAAAATATCTTTGGAATATGCCGAAATATATAGCATAAAAATAGCTAGTAGTATCTTTATTAATTTCATAATA
>NZ_SRZM01000032.1 GCF_019402445.1 Brachyspira pilosicoli | reverse complement strand
AAAAAAATTTTTCAAATGACTTCCAAGAAAACCAAGAAGATTTTTTTAAATCTTTTGATAGAATGCAGTCATTAATAAATCAAGATGATGTTTTATCAAACTCCATTATTGAAGACGTTAATATTATTAGTAATGTAATGGACTCAATAGAAGAGATAAGAAAATTAGCAGATCAGATAAAGGTTTATTCTCTTAATGCCATTATTATAGCTTCAAAGTATGGTTCCGGCGGTAAGGCTTTTGGAGAAATATCTAAAAATATCATAAAAATGTCAGAAACTTCTAACGAACAAGCTGACCAGATGAATAGAATAGGGCAGGAATTATTCGTACAATTTGATAAGTTTAAAGATGAGATATTAAAAACTAATGAGATGCAAAGAAGAAGCTTTAATATAATGAGAGAGCAATTAGATAAAGAGCATAATAATATGGTTAATTCTTTTGCTACTTTTTCTAATATGATTTCTGATATAATATCAAGAGTAGACAATAGCTATGATTATATATTTGAAGTGATGATGATACTTCCGCAAGAAGATATTATTAGACAGCAAACGGAACATATAATAGAGTCTATAAAACATATTGTAGAAGAGAATAGAAAGTTTATAGATGCTTATGGAAAGGAAGTGGTTGCTATAAATAATGCAGCAGAATTGGAAAACAATGAGTCTTTGGAGCATAAATTATTGGATTTGCTTACTTTTGATGATGTTGTTTTGAGTTTAATAATAGAGAATTTTAAATCCATACACAAAGAAATTTTAGATAATAATGCTCGTATAAATGATAGTTTAAAAGGATTAAAAGAGAGTTTGCTTGATATATCATCAGATAGAAACACAATAGTTGAATATATGATAGGTGCTCAATCAGGTAAATCAGAGTTTCCTTTTAGTGTATCAGATTCTATATTTAATGAATATTTAGGTTTTATTAAGCTTTATTTAGACAATTTTAAATTATTTTTAAGCAATAAACATAGAATATCAGATAATAATGCTGGTATAATAGATTCAATAGAAGAGCTTGAGAATATGTTTTTAGAAACAAAAAATATTGCTAAAGCATTTAACTCTATTAACTTCTTAGCTAAGATAGAATTAGAGAAAAATAGCGATATATTTAGTGATTCTCAAACATTTTCTATGGTCAGTGTAGAATCTATAGCTACAAACATTACAGATACTGTAGATGTTTGTTTAGAGAAATTTGAAAATATCAAGACTACAATATTTAGTGCTATTAATAAGTTTAAATTTAATATCAATCAGCAGTCTATAGAAAACTCATTTATAGAATCTATGATGGATAATATTTACAAACGTTTGGAAGAGTCTAAAGCTATTATAGAAGATAATATTAAGGGTTTAGATACACATGCCAAAGAATTATTTAATTTAATAGAAAAGACTTTAATAGATTTAAGTTCTTTAACGACTCTCTTAACGAAGATTAATGAGATAATGGAAGTATTTAATAAGATGCGAGATATTATCAGAAACAAAAAAAATGAATATTATAAGACTTTAAACATAGAGAATTGGAAGATAGAAAGTGATAAATATATGGAAATAGTAAATTATTATACTATAAAGAAAGAAAGAACTATAGCGAACAGTATTTTATCTGGAGATGAGACATTAAATGTCGATATTAACATAGAAGAAGGTTCGGATAGTGGAGATTTTACATTATTTTAGGAGGTATTTATGTCTGTTATACAAATAGACGAAAATCTTAATATAAGAACTATGAGCAAATATTTTAAGAATGTTATAAAGGCAGCTAATTATAATGAAGATACAACAATAAAATTTCCAGAAGGCAGTCATTTAGATTTGGCTGGCTTACAAATATTGTATTCTATAAAAAAAGAACTTGATAAAAATCAAAAAAAACTTATAGTAGAAGGGTTGGATAATTCTTTTACAGAATATTTAAATATGGCAAATAAATAATTAATATATAAATTTAATGAAAAAATAAGAGGTTAAATGTATGGCTAAAACAATACTAATAGTAGACGATTCAAATACTGCTAGAGCATCTGTTGAGTATACTTTAAAGAAGGGGAGTTATGATGTAATTTCTGCTGATGATGGTACTACTGGATTAGAAGCTGTAAATAAGGCTTCTAATATTGATATGATCATTACAGATTTAAATATGCCTAAGATGGATGGTATAGAGTTTATTAAGAATGTTAGAAAATTTGATAAGTATAAATATACTCCTATACTTATGCTTACAACAGAATCTCAAGATGATAAGAAGATGGAAGGTAAAGCAGCAGGAGCTAGCGGTTGGTTAGTAAAACCTTTCAACCCTACACAGCTTTTAGATGTTGTTAAACGTTTTTTAAATTAATGTTTAATTTTTGTGTAGTAGTATATAATAAATCAGAGGTTATATATGTTTGATAGTGATGAATTTATTTCGATATTTTTGAGCGAGGCTAATGAGATAGTTGAAGGGCTTGAAAACGATTTAGTTTTGCTCGAGGATAATAAAAGTGATGAAGACCTTTTAAATAAAATATTTAGAAGTGCCCATACTTTAAAATCTTCTGCTGGTACTGTTGGTTTCACTACTATGAGTGAGCTAAACCATGTTGCAGAAAACTTATTGGAGAAGGTAAGAAGCGGCAAATTGGATGTTACACCGCAAATGATTACCGTTTTACTAGAGTTCTTAGACACTGTAAAACTTATGCTTCAAAATATAGTAGATGGTGTAGGTGAAGCAGATGGTGTTACAAATATAGAAAGCTTAAAAGCTAAAATAAAAGCTATAGCTGAAGGAAATGATATAAGTACTGTATCTGTAGAGAAAAAAGAAGAAGCTCCTAAAGTAGAAGAAAAACCTAAAGAAGAAGAAAGTAAAGCATCTTCTTCAAATAATATGTTTCATATTGAAATGATATTTAAACCTAGTATTTTTGACAATGGTATAGACCCTCTTATGTTTTTAAATGACCTTAAAGCTATAGGTACTATTAGTAATTTAAAAATAGATATTAGTAATTTACCTGCTATATCTGATTTAGAAGATCCATACGCTTGTTACACTCAATTTTCATTAGATGTTGAAACTTCTTCCACAATAGAGCAAGTTCAAAATATATTTTTATTTGTTATAGATGATAATGACATTAATATTACTGAGAAAATAGAAGAGAAAGAAGAAGAGGAAGTTAAACCTGTTGAAGAAAAGGTAGAAGAAAAAGCCGAAGAAAAGCATGAAGAAGAGAAAAAAGAAGAAGTTCATGATGATAAGTCTAAAGAAAATAAGGCAGTTCCTGCTTCTAAACCTACAGGAACTAAGGTTCAGGCTCCTTCTACTGTAAGAGTTGATATAAGAAAATTGGACAGCTTGATGAACTTGATTGGAGAGTTAGTTATAGCACAATCAAGAATAATGCAGCTAACACAAAACTTAGACATAGATAATGGCTTAAAAGAAGCAGTTAGTTCTATGGACAGAACCTCAAGACAAATACAAGAAGAGGTTATGAATATAAGAATGATGCCTATAGGTCCTATATTCACACAATTCCATAGATATGTGAGAGACCTTAATTTGGAATTAAACAAAGAAGTAAAATTAGTTCTTAAAGGTGAAACTACAGAGATAGACAAAAATATGTTAGAGCAGTTATCTGACCCTCTTAAACATATTATTAGAAACTCTATGGACCATGGTATAGAAAAAACTAAAGAAGAGAGAATTGCAAGAGGAAAGCCTGAATATGGTACTATTACAATGTCAGCAGCTCACCAAGAGGGACATGTTGTTATAGAGGTGTCTGATGATGGTAATGGTTTAAATAAAGAAAAAATATTTAACAAAGCTGTAGAGAAAGGCTTATTATCAAAAGACGGCAATTACTCTGATGCTGAAATATATAGAACAATATTTAGCCCAGGTTTATCAACAGCAGAAAAAGTTACTGACATATCTGGAAGAGGTGTTGGTATGGACGTTGTTAGGGCTAATGTTGAAAAGATGAAAGGAAAGATTGAGATAAAGAGTGCTGAGGGAGTTGGAAGCACATTTATTATTAAACTTCCTTTAACTTTAGCTATTATAGAGGGTATTACTTTTGCTATAGGTGAGCAAATTTATGTAATGCCTTTAATATCTATCATAGAGCAGATAAAAATAAAAAGCGATCAGGTTAAGCCTTTTGAGGGCAAAGGGGAGATGATAAAAATCAGAGATGAATATTTACCTCTCATAAGACTTCACAAGGTATTTGAGATAGACACTCAAGTTAATGAGATAGATGATGGTATTGTTGTAGTTGTTGAGGCAGGATATAGAAAATGTGCTATATTTGTAGATGAGTTACTTGATCAGCAGCAGGTTGTTATTAAGTCTTTAGATTCTGCTTTCAGCAAGCATGCAGGAATTGCTGGAGGTACTATACTTGGAGATGGTAGAATAGCTCTTATTATAGATATACAGGGACTTGTTAATATATCTTTACAGAATAAAGTTAATAATGGCGTTAAATAATAAAGGATTTTAATATGTTGGATAATCAAAAAATTAATGCTAGTGAAATAGCACAGATTGGCGGTGTGGGTATAGGGGCAGAAGAGAATGCTTCCACAGAGCCAAGTCAGCAATTTCTTGTTTTTAAGATAGATAACGAAGAATATGCTCTTGATGTGCTAAGTATAGAAGGTATAGTTGGTGTTACTACTATTACTCCTGTACCTGGAAGTCCTAAGTATATGAGAGGGCTTATTAATTTGAGGGGTAATATTTTACATATAGTTGATATAAGAATGCGTTTCGGGCTTGAAAGAAGAGATGACCGTTCTATAGAAAATGATGTTATTATAGTAATATCTACTTCCAATAGAAGATTTGGCATACTTGCTGATATGGTTTCTGATGTTATTACTGTTTATGAAAGTCAGATGACTGCTACTCCTATTGCTAATGTAAGCGGTTTACAGATATCTAATGTTATTAGACTTGAAAATAAGATTATTATGGTTCTTCCTATAGAGGATATAGTAAAATCTAATGATGATATAAATAAGACCATAGTTTGAGGTTTTTTATATGAGTGAATTAAATCTTGCACCTTTAACAGACAGTGAGTTTAATGAATTAGTTAGAATTATTTATGATAAAACTCGTATACAAATGTCTGAACATAAAAGAGCTTTAGTTACTTCTAGAATAAGTAAAAGAATTAGAGCTTTAAACATGTCTTCTTTTAAAGAATATATAGACTATTTGAAAGGTGCTCCTGATGAAGAGGTTACCAATTTTATTAATGCTGTTACTACAAATAAAACCGACTTCTTTAGAGAAAATAAACATTTTGAATATATGAAAAGTACTTTTCTTCCAAATTGGGAAAAAAGTTATAAAGAAGGAAAGGTTAATAATTTAAGAATATGGTCTGCTGCTTGTTCTACAGGTGAGGAGCCTTATACTATTGCTATGACACTTCATGATTATTTTGGAGAGAGATTTAGTCATTATGATATAAAAATTTTAGCAAGCGATATAGATACTAATGTGCTTGCACATGCTTATGCTGGTATATATAAAGAGGAAACAGTAGAAACTATTCAAACTAATACTTTAAAAAAATATTTTCTTAAAGGCACTGGAAATAATGCAGGTCTTTATAAAGTAAAAAATATTTTGCAAAAATGTATATCTTTTAGACAGCTTAATTTTAAAGATGAAGATTTTGATATACATACTAAGTTTGATTTAATATTTTGTAGAAATGTAATAATTTATTTTGATAAAGAGTTTCAAAAGGAATTATTTAATAAATTTTATAGATATATGAAAGATGATAGTTATGTATTTATAGGGCATTCTGAAACATTGTTTGGTATTTCAGATTTGTTTAAATATATTTCTAGCAATATCTATAAAAAGATTTAATTGCGGGGTTTGATATATGTTAGATTTTCCATCAGCTGCCAACAGCAATTTTAAAAGAATAACAATATATATAGGCGGTTATTATGCCTCTAGACAGCCTGCGGTAATAAAAACAGTTTTAGGAAGTTGTATTTCGGTTTGTTTATTTGAGAATAATTTGAAATTTGGAGGGATGAATCACTTTATGCTCCCGGAGATGAAGGAATGGGAGAATCCTGAAGATGATTATAATTATACTAGATATGGTCTTTATGCTATGGAGGTGCTAATAAACGAAATAATTAAACTTGGAGGAAAAAAGGCTAATCTTACTGCTAAAATATTTGGAGGCGGACACGTTTTAACTGGAATGACTAGTAATGTGCTTCAAGTACCAGATAAAAATATTAGATTCGCTAGAAAATTTTTAGCTGATGAAAATATCCCTATTATTAGTGAGGATGTTGGGGGCTCTTGGCCTAGAAAAGTGTTTTTTTTCAATACTGAAAATAGAGTGCTTATGAAGAAGATTGAAGGTAAAACTAAAGAGTTCTCTGCTGAACAAGAAATTAAGTATTCTAAAAACTTACAACAAAAAATTGAAGAGAAATCTGATATTACATTATTTTAACACAAGGAAAACATTATATGGCTAATAAAATTAAAGTTTTATCTATTGATGATAGTGCATTAATAAGACAACTACTTACAAAAATTGTTAATTCTGACCCTGATTTGGAAATGGTTGCCACTGCTGCTAACCCCATACTTGCAGAAGCTAAATTAAAAACTATAAAACCTGATATTATTACTTTAGATATAGAAATGCCTGAGATGGATGGTATTACTTATCTTAAAAAACTTATGATTAATAATCCTATTCCTGTAATAATGTTTAGTTCTTTGCTTGATAAACATAGAGAGTTGGCATTAGATGCTTTAAATATTGGTGCTTTTGATTATGTTATTAAGCCTTCTGCTAATGTAAGGGGCGGCGTTGAAGAATTAGCTACAGATTTAGTTGAAAAGATAAAAAATGCTTACAACAACAGAGCTAAGTTTTATAAAAAGCATGGTGTGGCTATGCCTACAGAGAGTACTACTAATATTACTCATAATAGAGTTGTGGTAGAAGCTCCTAAAACTTCTGGATTTAAAGTTTATCCAAAAAATAATGCTGATATTATACTCCCACTTGTACCTTCTAGAGAAGTTGCTATGGATAAAATTATACTTATAGGCTCTTCTACAGGCGGTACTGAGGCTTTGATAGAATGTTTAAAAAATGTTACTCCTTCTGCTCCTCCTATAGTAATAGCTCAGCACATGCCTGAACATTTTACTACTTCATTTGCTAGGAGATTAAATACTGTATTAAAAATAGAAGTTTTTGAATCTGAAGATGGTATGAGTATAGGACGCGGTCAGGCTGTACTTGCAAGAGGCGGAAAGCATACTATGATAAAAGTTAAAAACGGAAAATATTATATTGAAGTTGTAGATGGTGAACCTGTTACTAGACATAAGCCTTCTGTAGATGTACTTTTTAGAAGCGGTGCTGTATATGCTAAAAATAAAGCTATAGGTATCATACTTACTGGAATGGGTGATGATGGTGCTAATGGTATGAAAGAAATGAAAGATGCTGGTGCTTATAATATTGCTCAAAACGAAGAAACTTGTACTGTTTTTGGTATGCCAAGAGAAGCTATTGCTAGAGGCGGTGTAGATGAGATACTTCCGCTTGATAGAATATTAGCTGCTGCTCTTAAAAAAGCATAAAAATTATATGAATAACGACATATATGATTATATAAATAAATGGGTGGGTAATACCACCGTTTATCCAAGATATAAAATTGATAAAGCTTTAGATTTTGTAACTAATATTATAAATAACAATAATGTATCTATAATTGCCACTGGGGCTAAAAGAAACAATACTAATGTTAGTTATATGGAGTATCTTAATTTATTTTTAATAGCTGATAGTAATAGCAAAGATACTAGAGTTTTTAAAAAAGATATTTCAAAGATATTAGAAAAAGAAAATATAGAATATAATGATATATTAGATTCTCTTATTATTGTTTATGATAAAGAAAAGATTGTATTAAGACCAAGTTTTAAAGTTGAAGAAGAGAATAAAAAGATAGAAGGTGCTTTAATTACTTCTTCTGACGGAGAGAATAATATATATTATCCCAAATTAGACAATAAGAATTTTGATAAAAAAGAATATGAATGTAAAGATAATTTTATCAATTTAATTAGAATATTCAAATACATATTTCAAAGTTTCAATGGCGAGATAAAAGAGTTAAATGAGTTTAATTATGAGCTTATTGAAGCTTTGGTATGGAATATACCTAATGAATATTTTAATTTTAAAGATTATGATGATGGATTATTAAAATCTATAAGTTATTTATATGATAAAATTTCCTCTGAAGATTATATTGAACTTTCTGAGATTAATGATATTAAGGTTTTATTTTCAACTAAGAATAATATTAACAGAAAAAATGTATTAATAGCATTGTATAAACTAAGAAAATACATAGAAGAGAATATGTAAGAGGTTTTTTTGAAAATATTATCCACTTACAAAAAATAACCAGTAAAGCTCTATAAAATTAGTGAATTCAAAAAATATATTTCATGTGATAATAATTAATATTTACAAATAATTAAAATAAGTATATATTATTAATTCAATATGCACTTTGGAGAAAACAAAAAATGAAAATATTAGGTATAGATACTTCCTGTGATGATACTTCCGTTGCTATAGTGGAAAATGGAAACAATGTTTTATCATCAGTATTAAGTTCTTCTATAGATGCTCATAAAGAGTTTCAAGGTGTAGTTCCGGAGATAGCGGCAAGAAAGCATTTGGAAGCTATACTTTATGTAATAGATAAGGCATTAAAAGACGCTGACACAACATTAGATGATATAGATTTATTTGCTGTTACAAATCGCCCTGGACTTTTAGGCTCTCTTCTTGTTGGGGTTGGAAGTGCTAAGGCTTTGGCTTTTTCTCTTAATAAACCATTATTGGCATTAGACCATATAGCAGCACATATCTATTCACCTCATCTTACAAACAATATAGAGTTTCCATATATAGCGTTAGTTGTTTCAGGAGGGCATACTATTATTACAGAGGTTCATGATTATGGCGAGTATAAAGTTGTAGGCACTACTTTAGATGATGCGGTAGGTGAGGCTTATGATAAGGTTTCTAAATTTTTAAATCTTGGTTATCCGGGCGGACCTATTATAGACAAGCTTGCAAGAGAAGGGGACAAAGAAGCGATAAAATATCCTATTGTACTTCTTAATGGAGTTGATGAGTTTAATTTTTCTTATAGCGGACTTAAAACAGCTTGCGTATATTCTACACAAAAATATTTACAAAAAGGTTATGAGCCTACAAATGAAAATATAGCTGCTGCTTTTCAAATAAGTGCAATAGAGCCTTTATATATAAAAACACTTAAATATGTTGAAAAAAGCGGCATAAAGAGAGTTACATTATCTGGGGGAGTGGCATGCAATAGTTATTTGCGTGAAAGGTTTGGAAACTCTAAAGACTTTGAATGTTATCTTCCTGCTTTAAAATATACTACAGACAATGCTGCTATGGTTGCAGGGCTTGCATACTATATGAAAGATAAAGAAGAGTTTGCTGATTATGCTTTGGACTGCTCTTCTAGGGTTTTAAATAAAAAGTATAATAAAAATAAAAGCATAAAAAACTAATATATTTAGGAAATAAAAATGAACAGCAAAGAAAATCAATATTTCTACAGTGCTTTAAATAATATTAATAAAAAAGAATATGATAAGGCTATAGATGATTTATTAAAGGTTATAGAATTAGATGAAAAGAATTTAGATGCTTATTATAATTTGGCTGCAGTTTATTACGATATAAAAGATTATGATAATGCTATAAAAACTTATAATAAATCTATAGAAATATATCCGCATGACTTTGATATTTATTATAGTAAGGCTCAAATATATTTAGAGAAAAATGAAATAGAAAAAGCAATAGAAGATTTAGAAAAAGCAATATCTTTAAATAAAGCTTATTCTGATGCTTATTATTTACTTGCTGTTTGCTATAGAAGACAAAAGAAATACAAAACAGCACTTAAATATTTAAAAGAAACTTTGAAATATAACAGTGAAGATTATATTGCTTATTATGATGTTTATAGAGTATATAATATTTTTATAAAGCATGAAAAAGATAATGAGAAAAAAGAAAAATATGAAAAGCTCTCTCAAAAATATTTAAAAAAATCTGCTGATTTAGGTTATGATAAGGCTTTAGAAATATTAAAAGATTAATTATTTATAAGAATATCCATTAGCTTTGACTGCATATCTATATTGTTGTTTAAATCATTGCTTTCTAATTTTGTTTGAAATGTTAAGTTGGTAGAGTTATTATTTTTTGAGAGGATATATATATAATCACCAAGTATCAAAGCTTCTGATATATCATGCGTAACATAGATAATAGTTTTATTTGTTTTTGTTTGTATGGTTTTAATTATATCTAATAATTCTTTTTTTCTTTTAATATCCTGACCTTGTAATGGTTCGTCCATTAGTAAGAAGTCTGAATTATAGGCTAATGCTCTTGCTAATGATAATCTTTGTTTCATCCCTCCGCTAAGCTCATTTAGTTTGCTATGTATATTATCAATGAGGTTAGTTATAGTTAATGCTTCTTTTATAGTTTTATCTATCATGTTTTTATTTTTGATTTTGTCTTTTAAAATATAATTAATATTATCATATACGTTTAAATGATTTAATAATCTTGGCTCTTGATACACAAAAGAGGGGCTATCAATTTTTTTAGCAATTATATTAAGCAGAGAAGTTTTTCCGCATCCTGATGAGCCTAATATAATATTTATTTTATTTATGTGCAGACTAATGGAGAAGTTTTTAAATATTATATTATCATTGTATGAAAGATTTATATTCTTTATTTGCAAAACGTTATCAATTATTTCTTTATCATCACAAATCATTTTGAAGCCTCATTATAATTTCAAATATAATATTAAATATAATTGCAATCAAACAATATGCAAACAAACTAACAGTGTTTAAATATAAATGAGATTCATATAGTTTTGTGCCAAGCCCTAATGTTGGGAGAGTCATAATTTCTGAAGCCAATACGCTTTTCCAAGTCATACCCATTGATTGCGATATTGAAGTGAGTATATATGGTTTTATTGATGGTATATATAAATTTATTAATTGATTTTTAAAAGACACATTATAAGAGTTTGACATTTCTATAAGATTTTTATCAATGTTTATAATGCCGTTTACTACAGCATCATATATTATTGGAAATATTACAAATAAAGATACAAATATAGGCACTAAATTATTATTAAACCATAATACTGCTATTAAAATAAGAGGTATGGTTGGAATTGTTCTAATAAAGTTTACAATGGGCATTAAAATATATCTAACACTTTTAAATATACCAGCAATTATTCCTAATGTTATCGCAAGTAAAAATGAAAGCACAAAAGTAATTATTACTCTCATGAATGTATATAACAAATTAGAATAAAAATCTTTTTGTGATATGATATTTATTAAATCTAAAAAAATCTTATCTATACTTGGGAAAATAATTTCAGAATTAATTTTTAGAGAAATAAAATTCCATATAACTATGAATAATATTATGCCTATAAAAAAATATATAATCTTTTTTTTATTGTTGTTTTTTTTCATGTCTTAAATATGTTGAATTATTATTTAATTTTTTTAATGATACTAGAAAAAAATAAATTGTCAAATTGTATTGATTGTATTTTTTATACTCGTTCTATAAAATGTTTTTTGTATTTGTTCCAATAAACATCATAAACTCTTGTTTTATTATCATCTAAGTTTAATTGATACATTCTAAAAGTTACTAATATATTTTTTGGCTGCCATAGTTCTTCATAACTATATTTATAATGCATGCCGATTTTTTTCATTACTTCTCCGCTTGCAATATTATTTATATCATGTGTTGCTGTAATATATTTGATATTATTATTTTTTAATTTCTCTACAACTTTTTTTGAAGCTTCTGTTATTATGCCTTTGTTCCAATATTCTTTTTTAAGTCCGTATCCAAAATCATTACTATCATTATTGTTTTCAAAATGTATATAGCCTATTGGAATATCATCTTCTTTTAAGCAAACGGCATATCTATAAAAATTGTTATTATCATTTGTATCTAAATAAAATTTTTGCATATGGCTTTTAGTTTCTTCTATGCTTGTAAAAACAAACCAAGGAAGATATTTATTAACTTCTTTGTCTGATAGAATACTAAATAATGCTTCAGTGTCATTGATGTTAAATTGTCTTATTATGAGTCTTTCTGTTGTAATCATATTTTTTTTATAAAAGTTAAAAATAAAAGGGCATACAATAATATTGCAAGCCCTTATTAATTATAATATCTTAAAATTATTTGTTAATTTTTCCTAAAAGTTTCTCAGCAATAGCACGTCCTGTAGGAGTGTTAGCAAGCCCACCTTGAGCAGTTTCTCTAAATCTTTCATCCATACCATCAGCAACTTCTTTCATCGCCATAACAACCTCATCAGCAGGAATAACACTTTTAAATCCAGCACAAGCCATCTCAGCACAAACTATAGCATGAACAGCCCCCAAAACATTTTTACTCATACAAGGCACTTCAACGAATCCAGCAATAGGGTCGCAAACAAGCCCAAGTATAGCAGATAAAGATAAAGCAAAAGCATGAGCACACTGTTCAGGAGTTCCTCCCATAATCTCAGCACAAGCACAAGCCGCCATAGCAGAAGCACTACCGCATTCAGCCTGACAACCTCCACCCGCTCCTGCAAATGTAGCAAGCTGAGCAATAATATCAGCAAGTCCTCCAGCTGTAAACATGGAATGAACTATATCTTCTTTTTTGTATCCTCTGTTTTCGCATACGGTAAGAACCGCAGGCATTATTCCACAACTTCCTGCTGTTGGTGCTGCTATAATTTTACCCATACAAGCATTATATCCGCTAACTGCCATAGCTGCTGTTACTACTTCTCCTATGGTCTCTCCTAATATGCTCTTTTTGTTTTTGTAAAATTTTTCTACTATTTCAACACAGTCCTCTTGAAGTCCTGTTACAAAATTAAATTTATCTTTTTTGCCATTTATTACAGATTCTCTCATAATATCATAATAGCTAGACATCTGTTCTATTACTTTATTCCTATCAACTTTTTGACTATTAGCTTCTATATCTATAACTATATCACTAATTTTTTTGTTTTGTTCTGTAGCTGTAGCAACTAATGATTCAATAGATTTTATATCCATAATTTATTTTCCTTTTTTATATATTATTAATATAATTTATCTAAAAATACAAAATCTCTTATATTTTCTATTTTTCTAATTCTATCTTCTATTTCTTTTGATATAACATCAGTCATACCAATAACTATGATGGCATATCCTTGATTAGGACCTTCAAATTGAGGAGTAACATTCATATTTTCTATGTTAATTCCATTTTCAAAAATGATAGAAGTAACTTTAGCAATAATTCCAGGTACATCTTTATTAACTATAGCTATAGTAGGGAAGTCTCCTTTGTAATGCACTTCTATACCATTTACTTTATCTAATACAATAAGTCCTCCGCCAATAGATGAAGCTAAAATATTTGCCTCATTATTTTGACCTTTTACTTCTATATAAACACTGTTAGGGTGAAAAGCTTCTCTTAATGTAGTTGGTATAAATTCAAATTTAAGATTATTTTCTTCAGCTAGTTTATAACTATCTCTAAGCTGAGTGTCATAAGTTTCATATCCTAAAAGACCAGCCAAAATAGCTTTATCAGTACCATGACCTTTCCAAGTGAGAGCAAAAGAACCATGTAAATATATTTTTGCCTCTTTTACATCTTCACCCAAAATTTTTTTAGCTAGTTTACCTATACGGCAAGCTCCTGCCGTGTGTGAACTAGAAGGTCCTATCATTACAGGTCCTATTATATCAAATAAAGTTGCCATAAAATTAGCCTCCATTTTTATATATATAATTTAACATATTCAATATATTTTAGATATATATTTTGTTAACTTTTTTTATTTCAAACAAAAAAAATAAATAAAATATTAGAATTATTACTTTTTATAATATTGTTTTTTATGAAAAAATAATAAAAATTATATTTAATTTTTAAAATATTTAATATTATTTAAACATAATAATATTATAAACAATATATTATGTTTAAATATATTGATTATATTACCGATAATATATGCAAGTGAACAGAATATTATAAAATTTTTATGTTTACTAAATTATGTATATATATCCCAAAGAAAGAGGCAATATTAAATGTCAGTGAAGCAAATTTCAGATCAAGAAATATTATCAATGTATTTAAATTATGAGTCAATGGAAAAAGGATTGTCACAAAATACGCTAGAGTCTTATAGGAGAGACATAGTGATATATCTAGATTTTCTAGGCAGAAATAAGAAAACAATATTAAAAGCTACTAGAAAAGATATAGAAAAGTTCTTGAGTGAAAGAAAAGAGCAAGGTTCAAAATCTAGAACAGTTGCAAGAAATAAAGTAAGTATAGTTAATTTGTATAAATTTTTGGTAATGGAAAATTATATTTCTAAGAACCCTACTGATAATTTAGAGGTAATACGTTTAAAAAGAGTGTTGCCTGAATCTTTAACTACAGAAGAGGTTGATGATTTATTGTCTGTGCATAATGAGAAAACAGATAAGGGGTTAAGAGATAAGGCTATATTTGAACTAATGTATTCTTCTGGGCTTAGAGTTAGTGAAATTTGTTCATTAAAAATAGAAGATATATTCTTTGATGAGAAGTATTTAAAAATTTGCGGTAAAGGTAAAAGAGAGAGAATAGTTCCTATTAATGATAAAGCTTTAGATATTTTAAAAAGATATATTCAAACTAGCAGAGTAGTGATGGTTAAAGGTAAAAAGACTAGTGAATTATTTTTAAACTTTAGAGGAGATAAAATTTCTAGAGTAGGTATTTGGAAGATAGTAAAAGAGGCAATGAAAAAAAGTGGTATAGAGAAAAATGTTTATCCTCATACTTTAAGACATAGCTTTGCCACACACCTTATTCAGCATGGTGCAGATTTAAGGTCTGTTCAGAGAATGTTGGGGCATTCTGATATTACTACAACCGAAATATATACACATGTGGATTCTACGCATTTAAAAAAGCAAATTGCTAAACACCCTAAATATACAAAGCATACTAGACAAAACAGCTAAAAAAATAAAATAATAATTGGATACAACTTTATATGAAAAAAAGCATAATAGCAACTACAATTCTGTTACTTATAGCAACTTCTCTTATACTTCTTACTTTTGGTATAGGAGAAAGGCTTACAATAATTAATTATAATAATAATTTACAATATGCGATAGAAGAAGATGGTAATAATAGAAAAACGCATAGAATAGATATGTATAATCCAGATTCTCTTACTTTAGTTCATAGTAAACCTATATTTAATGAATATAATTTAGCTGTAGATTTAGATGATTTTTATGTAGATGAAGATATAAGCGTGAGAGAAGATATAGACCTTTTTAGTCAGGAATTATTATTGAGTGATGAGGAGATGAGTAGCGGAATGCCGAATCCTAATGTACTTCCTGCCATGGTATTTTCTGGAAATACTACTGATAAAACATCAGATAGATTAAGCAAGGCTATAGAAGGTGCTATTGTTAATTCTAAGAAAAGAGAAGCTCCGCGTGTTTCTATAGATTTATCTAAGATATCAGTATTTAGATATGAGCCTGTGGTTATAAATGCTTCTATTTATACAGAGGACAAAGTAGAAAATTTAAGTGTTTATGTAAGATATAAGAAAGATAAAAGTGTTAGAAAGAATGTTGATGATAGATATCCTATTAATGTATTTAAAGTAAAAAATGCAGAGTATAAAGCAACTTATTTACATCCATTTGGAGGCGATTTGGGCGAATATCAGGCGGTTGTGCTTGTACAGACGAAAAGCGGAGTTTATGGTTATACAAAAGATTTTACTGTAAAGGGAAGACAATCTCCGCCTGCTAGAGAGACTAAAAAGATAACAACATTAGAATATGCTATAGATTTAACTACTAAAAAAATTCCTAATTTAGAAACAGGAGCACTAACAGAGGATTATAATGCCATATACGATTGGGTTCGCTATATGAAATGTGATACTTTGTGGGTAATAGGAGGACAGACTACTGGTTGGACTGGCGGTATTACGCCTGATAAACCTTGGGCACCTGCTATGATTAAGAATGTTGAGAACCTAGCTGCTTCAAAATCTAAGGGTAATGTTGAGCTTGGTGCTTATGTTATGAGTTATTTTGCAGCTGGTGGCGGGCACAGAAAGGGCGGATACGAAGTTTCTGTTGGATATAATTCCAGCACTAAAAGCTTAGTTGAAAGTAGGCATATTTCTTTGGGTGACCCTAAGAGAGTGCAGGATATTATAGACATATTAAAAAGATATGATGCTAATCCTAATATATCATATATTGGTTTGGACTTTATTAGAACTGGCGAAGTTGATGGTTATGAGTTAGTTGATGAGATGGTAGAACTTACTGGAGTTTATACTCCTGCTAATTGGTCTACTATGAACAAAGCTGCTCGTATGCGTTGGCTTGCTGTTAATAGAGGAAGAAAGGAAATAGGATTAAAATGGAGATGGTATAGAGCTCATAAAGAATCACTTATTATAAAAGCAATAAAAGATTCTGGAATAAAGAAAAAATTATGGGCATTTACTTTAGGTTGGAATCATGGACAAGAACATGGACAAGATCCTTATATGTTCTTTGATGCGGGTATTGATTATGATGCTGTTATGATATATGAGGCGAGCCGTCCTCAGCATGTTGGTATGCTTACCGCTTGGCCTAGATATTTGTCTGGTGAGTATAATGTTTTAGTTGGTAATATGATTGATAATAGGCTTCAAGATGGTAGTTTGAGACCTGAGCTTGAATATATGAGAAGAGTTTATGAATCTGAGGCTAAATTTAATAGAAGCAGCAGAATAAGAGGTATATTCTTCCATGATGTATCAAGAATGTTATGGTCTAAGTTTAGAGGTCCTAATACTATAAAAGAATGGGCTAATATTAATGCTTCAATAGTTTCTAGAATAGAGGAGAAATATTCTGAAAACCCATTCAATGTTACTGTGAAACTTGATGAAAGAAACAGAACAGGAGTACTTACTATAGTTAATAGAACTTCTAGAAGACTTAATAATGTTAGAATTAAAACTGATTTATCTCAGGCATTGGCTGCTATTGTACTTGATAAAGAAGTTGTTACAATAGATGCCGGAGCTTCAGTAGAAATAGGATTTAGATATTCTTATGGCAGAAGCAGATATTCTTCGCTTATGTCTTTTAGAGTTATGTCAGAGTCAGGCGAAGAGAATGTAGCTGTTGCTTATACTCTTCTTAATTCACTTAGAGTAGTTGAGCCTAAAAAAGAAGAAGTGGAAGAAAAGCCTGCTATTGTAGCTAAGGGCGAAGAAAGTAATAACGAAAAATCAGTAAATGACAATTAATTAGAATATAATTAAAGGAGTCTTTTTAAAGGCTCCTTTTTTTATTCATACTTAAATAATTATATTTTTTAAATTTTGAATTTTTGAATATCGCTATTAATTTTTTATAATACAAAATATTAGATTTATTTCAAAACTTTTTAAAATATTTTATAATAATTTTACAATTTTGATTCTATTGACAAAAAGTAAATTTATAACTAATATAAAACAATTCAAAAAAGGAATTCAAATATGTTAAAAAGGCTGCTAGTTTCATCTTTATTATTAATACCTTTATTTACTATAAGCTGCAAAAATTTGAAAGATACGATAGAAGAAAATATTATAGGAATAGATAAAACTTATGCAGGTATTTGGAATGTTGATGAAACTCCAAATGTAAGTGATGTTAATTTTTCAGGTTCTTATATTATAATAAAAGAAGATGGTTCTATGGATTTCTATTTTGGGAAAGTAAATAAAACCTTTAATTTTTCTTCAGTCCAAATATTAAAAGTTAAAAATGGTTATATAGCTGTATATAATGAAATATATGATAATAATGGTACTATAGCATCAAAAGAACATTTGCTTGAGATGAGTTTTGAAGAGATAAATAATAATGATATGACATTTTCTTATGCAGCAAACATAACTTATACTGTTAAAGAAAATAATGTAGATACAGCTATAAAAGGTGTTTTTATTAAGCAAGCAGAGTAAAAGTTTAATATAAAATTATTAAAAGGACGTTAGTAAAAGTTTACTTTTTTATTTATGAAATATGAAAGATAAAATTAATATAAGCAATGAAAACTTTAATGTATCAATAGCATTATACAGACCAGAGATTCCTTCTAATACGGGTAATATAGGAAGGCTTTGCGTGGGGTTAAACATATCGCTTCATATAGTATCAAAACCATCATTTATACTAAGTGCTAAAGAGATTAGAAGGGCAGGGCTTGATTATTGGGAAAAATTGAACCTAATAAAACATGAAAATGAACATACATTCTTAGAATATTGTAAAGAGAACAATAAAAGAATAGTGCCTATATCTAAGTTTGGGCATATCCGCTATGATGAGTTTAATTATAGTGATAATGATATACTTTTGTTTGGAAGGGAAAGCACTGGTTTAAGAGAATCTATATGGGAAAATGATGCTGCTAACTCTGTATATTTACCTATGAGTGATGATATACGCTCTATAAATGTATCAAATACTGCTGCTATAGTTTCTTATGAGGCATTTAGACAATTATGCTTAAATAAAAATATTTAAACAGCTTTTTTTATAGTTTTTTCTTTTTCTTCATCATACAATTTAAATACAACGCTTATCTCGGTTCCAACATTTTCTTCACTTTTTACATGTATATCAGCGTTATAATTATTGCATATATTTTTTACTATTGTTAGTCCAAGCCCCGTTCCATTGACTTTAAGGTATTTGTTGTTTTTTACCCTAAAAAATCTTTCAAATATTCTGTTTAAATACTGCGGGGCTATTCCGCAGCCTGTATCTTTTACTGTAAAAATTGCTTTATCTTTATCTGTGCTTAAAATAATTTTTACATTTCCGCCGTCATCTGTGTATTTAATAGCATTATCCACAAGGTTATTAACAACTTCTGTTATTTTTTCTTTATTAGCCATTATAAAAGCAGATTCTATATTTAAGTCTATTGTAATATCTCTTTTTTGTGCTTTTAATTTATTGCTGTCATAAACATTAAGTATTATTTCTTTTATATCCATTTTCTCATCTATAGTCTCTTGCCAATTAGCCTCTATTCTGCTCAATGTAAGCATATCCATAACTAACTCTTTCATTCTCAATGCTTCTGTATTTATTCTATTTACAAAATCATTTAACTTCTTTCCTCCTCCTGTAGCTAGTAAAAGTTCAGAGTAACCCAAAATAGAAGTTAAAGGTGTTTTTAATTCATGAGAGGCATTAATAAAAAAGTCTTGTTTTTCTATTTCTAATTTTCTAATATCTGTAACATCTTCAAATTTTATTAAAGCGGATATATTTTCATTATTGCGTATTGGTATAATTGTAATTTCTATATCCATATTATGTTCTTTTGAATCAAACTTTGAAAACCTTCCTAATTCTATAGCATTATCTATCTTTTTTATTACATTTTCATCTTTTATTATCTCATTTAAATTATTAACCGTTTTATCTCCAATATCCAAAAAATCTATAGCAAATTGATTAATAAAAAATATCTCTTTTTTCTTATTAACAGCAATAATTCCCTGAGCAATATTCTCTAATACATAATTAAGTTTTTCTTTTTCAGTCTGATATGCTATGATATTATTATTCAAATCAACAGCAACTTCATTAATATCATAAATTATATTGTTAACATCATTAAACCCCGTAAGGTTTTTAGGTGTAAGTGAGCGGTTATTATATATATTATCCAGTGTCTCTTTAATAATATAAAAAGGGTTCATAATGTTTCTAGACATTATAGGCAGTACAAAGGCCATTAGTATTACAACAATAGTTATCACCATAACAGCTGTAAATAAAAATGTAGTTAAATACTTATTAATAGAATCCATAGGAATAGATACTCTTAATATATAATCAACAAAGTCATCAGATTTAATTTTTTTGGAAGCGTATATATATGGTGTTTTTTGACTAATAGAAGTGCTTATTGAAAAAGAAGGCTCATCGTTTGTATTATGCAAGGCTTCTATAACATCGCTTCTATTATTATGGTTTCCGAGAGTTGTTTTTGCTGTGTCGCTTAAAGTATCTGCAATAACTATACCGTTTGTAGATATGATGCTTATTCTCAATTCTTCTTTATCTGATTGCAATACAAAATTTTTAAAATCATCTTCTGTTTTTATATCATATATATTAATTTCTCTTTGAAGCATATCTATGATATTAACAATCATTACTCTGCTGTACATAATATTATTATACTGCACTGTAAAGAGAATTCCTATAAACATTAAAGCACTTGATAATATAAGAATTAATAATGATTTTAAAAATATATTTCTAATCATAAAATAATTAAATTTCTATTAATTTATATCCCATTCCTCTAATAGTAATAATATTTTCTTTTTTTAAATCTAATTTTTGTCTAATAGATTTAATATGCATATCAATAGTTCTAGTTTCCATAGAATGTTCTACTCCCCAAACCTCTTCAAGCATCATCTCTCTATCTACAACATTATTAGCATTTTCCATAAGCAGTTTTAATAAGTCAAATTCTTTTTGTGTAAGTGAAACCTGCCTATCATTAACATATACAACTCGTTTTTTTACTATTAGTTTAATCTCACCAAATGTCAATTCTTCTGTATCTACTCTCACATCTTTTTTTCTCAAATTAGCTTTAATTCTAGCTATGAGTTCTAATACAGAGAAAGGTTTTGGTATATAGTCATCAGCACCTAAATTAAGCCCAGTAACTATATTAATTTCACTAGATTTTGCTGTAAGCATTATAACTTTTATAGGTAAATGAGCATAATCAGTTCTTATTATTTTTAATATATCAGTACCTTCCATATCTGGAAGCATAATATCTAAAAGTATTAAACTAGGTATATTATTTTTTAAAGCTTCAAGCATATCTTTACCATTACTGAAGCATTCTATATTAAATCCAGCTTCTTCAACAGTGTACTTAATTAAATCTCTTATGTTATCATCATCTTCTACAGAATAAATAAGTTCTTTTTCCATAAAATTTACACTCTTTTATTATAATTTTATTTTTTTGTATTATATATTTATTTTGTTCAATATACAAGTGTTTATCAATGCAAAAAAAAGAAAAAACTTTATTTTATATTTTATAAATATTATATTGTATTTTTGTTATATATAATTAGGTAATAATTATTACATTAAATTTAATTAACTCTTTTTTATATTCTATAATGATAAAATAAAAATATATCATTGCTATATTTTTTATTTATTGTATAATATTGTCAAATTATTTAATATAGGTCTATAAAGAAAATAGGAGATAAATATATGCCACCAAGATCAAAATTGGGTGAAATACCTAGGCAAGAAATGCCACAAAGAAGTGCTGAAGAGCGTAAAAAGGATTTTAAAGAAGTTCCTTTAGGATATACAGAAGAACAAGCTTATACTGAATCATTAAGATGTTTAGATTGTAAAGTTCCGCATTGTATGGAAGGCTGTCCTGCTAAGGTGAAAATACCTGAGTTTATAGGACTTATAGCTGAAAAGAAATTTTTAGAAGCAGCTAAAAAAATAAAAGAAACTAATGCATTACCAGCAGCTTGCGGAAGAGTTTGTCCTCAAGAAACTCAATGTGAACAAAGATGTGTTGTTGGTAAGAAATTTGAGCCTGTTGCTATTGGTAAGTTAGAGATGTTTGTTGCTGACTATGAAAGAAAACATGCTCAATATGACGGCTTAAAAGTAGAAAAAAACGGTAAAAAAGTATGTATTATAGGTGCTGGCCCTGCTGGATTAGCTTGTGCTGGAGACTTAATAAAATTAGGTTATGATGTTACAGTGCTTGAAGCTTTGCATACTATAGGTGGAGTACTTATGTATGGTATTCCAGAGTTCCGTTTACCTAAAGAATTAGTTGCTCACGAAGTAGAAAACCTTAAAAAAGATGGGGTTAATTTTAAAATAAATGAAGTTGCTGGTATATCTTTAGATTTCAATGAATTAAGAAAAGAATATGATGCTATATTCTTGGGTACTGGTGCTGGACTTCCTGCTTTTTTAAATATACCTGGTGAAAATTATTGCGGAGTTTATTCTGCTAATGAATATTTAACTCGTGTAAATTTAATGGGAGCATATAAATTCCCAGAGGTAGATACTCCTGTTATAAGGCATAAAAGAGTTGCTGTATTAGGCGGTGGTAACGTAGCTATGGATGCTTGCAGAACTGCTGTAAGGCTTGGTGCTGAAAAAGTATATATAGTTTATAGAAGAACAGAAAAAGAACTTCCTGCAAGATTAGAAGAAGTTCATCACGCTATGGAAGAGGGAGTTGATTTTAGATTCTTAAGAGCTCCTTTAGAAATTATTGCTGATGAGAATGATAATGTAAAAGCAGTTAGAACTCAAGTTATGGAACTTGGTGAAGCTGATGCAGATGGAAGAAGAAAACCTGTTCCTGTAGAAGGAAAAACTGAAGATATAGAAGTGGATGCTGTTATTGTTGCTATAGGTACTACTCCTAATCCGCTTATATCTAGAAAAGTGCCTGAATTACAAACTACTAAAAAAGGTACTTATGTAATAGATGAAGAAACAGGTGCTACTTCTGTAGAGGGTGTATTTGCTGGCGGTGATGCTGCTCGTGGAGCTGCTACTGTTATACTTGCTATTGGTGATGGTAAGAGAGCTGCTGCTGGTATACATAAATATTTATCTAAGTAAAAATATATCTATATAAATAAAAAAAGCCCAATGCATTTTGTATTGGGCTTTTTTATACTTAAAAAACAAACCTTTATTTCGATAATTAAAATAAAAATTATTTACTTGCAAATATATGTAAGTTTGTTTATACTTGAAATAATCTTTTTATATTAGGATTCTAATTATGAAATATTTAATATTGCATGGGCATTTTTATCAGCCTCCGAGAGAAAATCCATTTTTAGGAGAAATAGAAAAAGAGATAAGTGCCTCTCCTGCTCATGATTGGAATGAAAGAATAACTAATGAATGTTATAGTCCAAACGCTTATTCAAGAATATTAGACGGTTATGGAAGAATTACGGATATGTCTAATAATTATCAGTATATAAGCTTTAATTTTGGACCTACATTATTGGATTATATTGCTGATAAGAAGCCTGATTTATTACAAAGAATATTAGAAGCAGATAAACTTAGTATAGAAAGATTAGGATATGGTAATGCTATTGCCCAGGTTTATAATCATATAATTTTACCGCTTGCCAAAAAAGAAGATATGGTGGTGCAGATTAAATGGGGACTTTACAATTTTGAAAAATATTTTAAAAGAAAGTCAAAAGGAATATGGCTTTCTGAAACTGCGATAAATTTAGATGTTGTTGATGCTTTATGCGACTGTGGAGTTAAATTTACAATACTATCTCCATATCAGGCACATTATGTTAAGGGTATTACTCAGACTGATGTATCTGGAGCTAGAATAGACACATCAAAACCTTATTGGCTTTATGGTCATAATGGTAAGAGAATTGCTGTATTTTTTTATGACCCTTATATATCCAACGCCATAGCTTTTGAACATTTGCTTTGTTCTGCTGAGAAATTGGCTGAGAGAATAAGAAATGCTTATGGGGAGAGAAAGCTTGTTAATATTGCTACAGACGGCGAAAGTTATGGTCATCATGAGCCTTTTGGGGATATGTGTTTAGCTAGATATTTTCAAGATAATATTCACTATGATAATATTACGCCTACAAATTATGAGCATTATTTAAGTATATGTCCTCCTACTGAAGAGGTAATATTGCATGAAGGTGAAGGCAAAAGAGGTACTTCTTGGAGCTGTTCGCATGGTGTTGAGAGGTGGAGAAGTAATTGCGGATGCGGTGGTGATGGTGTTATTGACTTATCTTGGAGAAAAGGACTTAGAGATGCTTTCGATATACTTAGAAACATGCAAGACAAATTATTTGCATTATTTTTAAACTTTACAAATGAATCTAGAAACTCTATTAGAGAAGAATATGTTAGGGCTATATATAATGATTCTGATGCTAAAGATTTGTATGAAATATGTTCTAAATATATATCTTTTAAAGAGTTTATATTTTTAATGGAATCTTATAAATATTCTTTATTTTCTTATACTTCTTGCGGGTGGTTTTTTGAAGATGTTTCTAGAATAGAGCCTATTAAAAATATGCAATATGCTGAGAGATCTTTTCATTATGCTAGAATGCTTGTTAAAGATAAGAATGCTCCTTTTGTAGAAGAGGCTTATCAAGAATTTTTAAAAGCATTAGAAACTTCAATTAGCAATAAGAAAGAACATCATAGTGCTAGATATTTCTATGAGAAAAATGCTAAGATAGATTTATTTACTAAACTTTATATTATCAATCAGTTTATATTTAATTTAATTGCTAGTGATTATAAAGAAAAAGATATAAATATTTTTAAGCATAATATTAAAGCCACTCTAATAGATAAAAATCATATTGAAGGGGTAATGAGTGATAATATAACATCAGATTTATATTTTAAAGTTGACACTATTGAAGAAAATTATGAATTAAAAAACAATATCACTCTTTCTGAAAATAAAGATTGTAATGATAATTTAATATATACTATGCGTTTAAAAGATTTAAGTTCTGATATTAGAGATAGATTTGCAGACTATTTATTTAAAGAAGATATTTCTAAACTAGATGATATAATGCATAAAATATATCCTGAATATAAAACATTATTTAAATATTTTAATACAAATGATATTACTCCAGATTATGACTATAGAAGATTAATGGGAGCTATGGATTCTCCTATCTTAAGAGAGCTTATATTGTCAAAAGGAAGAGATGCTTATGATGAGGTATCTAAAGAATTAAAAGATGCTAGAAATGCTGGTATATTTATTTCTAATAGTGGTATATCAGAAGTTGTTGGCGAGAATATTAAAAATGCATTAAATGAGCTTTATGAAACAGGAAATGGAAAAATTATATTTGATTTACTTAGAGATATTAAGTTTTTATCAAATAATGATATGCCTATAGATAGAAATACTTATGAAAATATTTTTTATAAGATACTTCTAAAATATAAGGGGCTTCTCATAAGCTTTAATGAAGAAGAGAAAAAATTATTTATAGAGCTTGGATATTGGCTTAATTTTAATATGGATAATATTTAATTATTCGTATTATTTTTTAGCTTTATAGTTCCATTTACTAATGATATAACAACATCAAAAGAATTGTTAGTGTAGGAATGAATGTTAATTCTTATTACTTTGTTAGGGTCTATTGAACTTTTTGCTAGCTCAACATTTCCATTTTCTTTTCCAAAACTATTATGCTGAGTGATATAATATCCTTCATTCTTCCATAAATAATTAGCATACTTCACGCTATTATATAAAGCATTGGTATCATTTTTAAAAGTGTATATATAATTATCTTCAAACTTTTCTACTTTTGGTTTTATTTCTAACCCTATGATTTTATATACAGAAGATACTGTATCATTTCCTATTTTATAAAAAGTTTCATAATGAGTTTTGCAAGATGCAAATAAAAATAATATTAAAAAAAGTATTATATATTTAATTTTCATAAATTATTTTTTGCTATTATATTAGCTATAAC
>NZ_SRZM01000319.1 GCF_019402445.1 Brachyspira pilosicoli | reverse complement strand
AGATTTAGAGGCTAAAAGAATAGATGCTGTAATAGTAGATGAGATAGTAGCTCGTTACTATATAGCTAAAGAAAATGCTGATTTTACATTATTAGAAGACAAACCTATCACATCTCAATATCTTAGCGTTGGACTTAGAAAAACAGATTCAGAATTATTAAATGCTATTGATAAAGCTTTAGATGATATGAGAGCCGATGGAAAGGCTGCTGAAATATCTACTAAA
>NZ_SRZM01000318.1 GCF_019402445.1 Brachyspira pilosicoli | reverse complement strand
CTTTATTTCTAATAACAGTTATTATCTAAGCCTAACGGTTTTAATTTTATATAGGGGTTTATTTATGAAAAATTTATTAATGGTGAAATTTATAGCACCTATTATAATATTTTTATTACTATTATTTGTAGCAATTTTTATTATTTATAAACCCTTGTATAGGGAAAGATTCTTAAATGAAAGATATTTAGAATTATTAGAAGCAAAAACAAGAACCGAAAGTTATGTTGATGAATTAAAAAACACCATATATGTTATGGGGGCATATTTAGAATCTAATCCTAATTTAGTTGATGTTGGAAATTTCTTAACTAATGTTCAGAAGCTTGATTCAGGTTATTTAAATCTTTATTTTGGAGATACTATTCCATATTCTAGAGGAGGTGTTTTTATAAATTCATTAGAACCTTTCCCAACAACATATGACCAAACTTCAAGAGATTGGTATAGAGCTGCTGTGGCTACTAATGATATAATGATAAGCAATCCTTATATTGATTATGTATCTAAAAATCTTACTGTAACATTTTCAAAGGCAGTTTATACTAATAACTCTTTAAAAGGCGTATGTGCTGTAGATTTTGATAATATAAATGGTATAGCAGAAAGCTTAAAAAAGAATTATAAAGAAGAGGTTTATATTGTTTCTGAGAATGGCATTTTTATGACTCATACCAATGATAATTATATATTAAATGAAACAAATAATTTATTTACTTATAAAACGTTTGCTAATTTTAGCGGCAATTTATTATCTCATGTTGGCGATTTGAATATTGTAAAAGATGAATGGTATTCTATTCAAAAAGTAGATAATGCTCCTTGGTTATTAGTATTTAGAGGAAGTGCTAAGCCGTTTTATTCACAGTTTAATTTTTTAATGCTCTCTTTATTTTTATGTATAGTTCTACTTATAATTTTGGAATGTTTATTAGTAGCAAAAATAGTAATACCTTTATCTAATAATTTATACAGGGCTATTGATATAATGAAGCTTATGAAAGAGGGAAAGTTTGATAATAAATTTAATAAAAAAGATTTAGCGAGAAAAGATGTTGCAGGAGTTTTAACAAATTCTATTAATGATATGCAAAAACTAATGTATGATATACTTTCTAAATTAAAAACTAATATATCTCTTATCAATGCTTCTTCTGAAGAAATATCAGGCGGAATTGATGATTTATCAAATAGAAGTTCATCTCAGGCTGCTGCTGTTGAGGAGATGACTAGCTCTATAGAAAATTTATTTACAGCTATATCAAATACTTCAAAGAGTTCATTTGAAGCTAAGAATATGAGTTCCAAGGTTACTGAGTCTACTCAACATGGAGTTGATGCTGTTAATGAAATATCTCATAATATGATGGAGATTTCTGAATCTAGTAAAGAAATTTCTAATATTACAAAATTAATACAATCAATAGCATTTCAGACAAACATATTAGCACTTAATGCGGCAGTTGAAGCTGCTCGTGCAGGAGAGCAGGGAAGGGGATTTGCAGTGGTCGCTTCAGAGATTAGGGCGTTGGCACAAAATGTTAATGAGGCGGCTGGTAATATTACTAACATTATAGATAAAACTGTTTCTAAGATAGAAATAGGCGATGAGTCGGTTAAATCATCTTTAGCTATACTTTTAGAGATAGAAAAATCTGCTAAAGAGGTTTCAGACATATTAGTTAATATATATGAAGCAGCTTCTGAAGAGGAAGACAGTGTAAGACAAATTAATGTTGCTATGAATGAATTAAATGAGATTACTCAAGAGAACTCAGAATTAGCAAATAAAAGCTCTATTTTAGGAAAAGAGATTGTAGATGGAGCTAATAATTTGTCATCTGAACTAGAATATTTTAAAGTTAATACAGATGATTGATGATATTTAAGATATTGTTATATAAAAAAAGGACTTGTATATTTACAAGCCCTTTATTTTTTACTTAATTTTAATTTTCTCCAAAATGGAATCCTACACTAATTAATGCTCCAATAGAATGATGCTGATTTATATTTCTTGAAGCAAATAGTTTTGATACATCATTTTTATTAAAAAACATATATTCATAAAAAATATTAGCACCTACTACAAAAGCACGATTGTCATAAGTATATATTCTTCTCTCAACAGATAAATTAACGTATAATGATATAGGAACTTGATTAGGCTTTTCATTAATGTCATCTATGAAAGGTATAAATTTAGCTCCAGCAGAAATACCATAAACAGCAGATTGATTAGTATTAAGGGCATTGGGTAAAAATATAGGTGCTACTACAAATTTACAAGCTAAACCAGTATTGATACCCATTATATCCATTTGATTTATACTATATTTATCACTTGGATTATTTTTCACAGATAAAGAACCAAAATTAATACCTGTATCAAATAACAAGTCTATACCTTTCAATTTTGTACCTATTGGAAAATTATATCCCAATTGTAAGTTTAAATCTCCTCTTCCTTCAAGTACACTTCCTGTTAAATCTGTAAAACTTCCAACAACTCCAAGTTTAGCAAGAAAATCTAATGTAAATGCTGCAAACAGATTATTTGAAATTATTATTACAGCTGCAATAATTGTAACTATTTTAGTTTTCATATGATATATCCTTATATTTTAGGTTTATGAATTAATTATCATATGAAATTATAATATCATATATAAAAAAAAGCAATTGGTATTTTTATAAAAATATCAACTAAGGAAAATATAAAATAAAGGCATTATAAAACACACTATAAAAGCCCATGCTGCGTAAACATATATATAAAGCACATTCTTAGTGTCTCCTATAGTGATGTTTTTAATATCTTTTATATCTTCATTGTTTTTAAAAATATTTAAAATAGACTTGATATTAAAAAATGTTATAAAAACTAAATTGCCAAGCATAACTAAATTTGTGCCTACTAATGTTATCTTGTTTGGAGTAATTCCGTATTCTGCTAATCTATACAAAGAAGAAGTTAATACTAATATATCAAACAATATTGCTACTATAGGAAGAACAATATATAAAGCCTTAGTAAATATACTTGATTTATAATCAGCCCTTACAAAGAACATATTTAATACAATTACAGCAAGCATAATATTATAAAGTACAAAAGTAACTCTATTATCATAAGGTCTTATATCAGGCATTAATAGAAGAAGCAAAAGTATAAATATAAATAATAAACTAAAAGGCATTAATATTCTTGATAAATATATAGAAATATTAGTTTTCATTTTT
>NZ_SRZM01000317.1 GCF_019402445.1 Brachyspira pilosicoli | reverse complement strand
AAATATGCTTGTAATGAGATAGTTGAAAATGGAATGGATATTATAAGCAATGATGAAGAGATTATCGAATATAGAAAATCTTTACTTAAAGCTATACTTCATATGCATAAACCATTTTGTGATAAATGCAGTAGTTATTACAATTGCAGATTAAAAAAATATATAGACTTTTATCAATTAAAAATAGAAAGATTTGACGGAGATAATGATTCAAAATTAAAAGAGATAAAAAACATTATAGAAAGTTTTAATTTAGATGAAAATATAAAAATTGATTATGATAAATGCATTAATTGCGGAGTTTGCAACAGATACAAAACTATATCTGGTTATAAGAATATGATAGTAGATTTATGCCCCACTAAAGTGTTTAGGGTTGATAGAAAAATTGATGATAACGATGAGCAAATTGAATATAAAAAAATAAACAGCTTTTGTATAGGATGCAATAAGCTTTGCGAATGTAATTATTTTTATGATGATAAAACTATAATAGATATACAATCACCAGAATTAAAAAAGTATGGTATATGTGATTTCGGACGTAGTATGCTATATTATTCAAATAAAACTTTTGAGTATCCGTTAATAAATGGTATAGAAGATGATTTTGATAAATCTAAAGATTTGTTTCATAAGTTTTTAGAAGAGACAGATAAAAAAGAAGTGTTAGCAATTTCTTCTAGTCTTTACCCTATGGAAGATTTGGAAGCTTTTAATGATTTTATATATTCATTAGGTATTACAAACTTTATATATAAAAAAAATATTATAAAAACTACATCTGATGTTATTAGAGAAAATTATACTAACATTAATAAATATTCATCAAAAAATTATAAATACACTTTAAATGAAATAAATAATAGTTTTAATAAGTTTATAATATTAGAAGACCCTTTGTTTAAAGTAGATGATGCAATGGATTTTATACAAAACAACAGAAGAAATTATATAGTATTTACTCCTTATCAATCTATTTTAGCATATAATTCTTATTTAACTTTTCCCATTGCTGGATTCGGAGAGTTTGAGGGGGAATATATAGATTCTCATGGAAAAAATAAGTTTGTCAAAAGCTTTTTAGAAAAAAATAAAAATAGATTAGAGTTTAAGAATTTAATAAAATATTTGTATTTGTAAAAATTTATTATATAATATATATATAGGTTTATGATTGAGCTTTATTATAAGGAGTTTATTAATGGTAAATTCAAGATATAATATACTCTCTAATCTTAAAGATAAAACTTATGATCTTTTAATTATAGGTGGCGGAGTAATAGGTGCTACCATCGCTATGAAAACAGCAAGAGTAGGAATTTCAACACTTCTAGTAGAAAAACATGATTTCTCATTTGGTTCATCTTCTAGAACTTCAAAAATGCTTACAGGCGGTTTTAATGATATGACTGCTAATAACTTCATATCTACAATTTTTAAAGTTAGAGAAAGAAATAATATCATTAATAAATCTTCAGCCTCTGATTTTGGCATATTATATCCAATATATTTTAGTGGCGGTACAAATGGTAATTCAGGTTTGATAAGAAATGAATTAAAAGCTAATATATATGATTTAATGTCAATTTTCGGAAAAACTAAAAAACATAAATCTCATAGCAGAAACTCAGTATTAGAAACTTTACCTGATTTAAATAATAATGATGTAATAGGTGCTACAGAATTCTTTGAAGGTAAAATAGATGACAGCAGATATGTTTTAGAATTATTATTAAAAGCTAAAGAATATGGCGCTGATATACTTAATTATGCTGAGGTAAAAGCTTTTGATTATAATGAAAAACAAATTAATAAAACCATACTTTCAGACAAAATAAACGGTAAAATATATGAAATAAGTGCCAAAAAAATATTAATCGCAGCTGGAGCTTGGGGAGATAGTATAGTATCTATGCTTCCAAAGTCTAACTTTACAGATAAAGTAAAATATGTAAAAGCTACTAATTTTATAGTTGATAGCAATATTATTCATATTAATAAATCTGTTGTTTTGCCAAAAATAAAAGACAGACCTAATGTTTTTCTAACAAAATGGAAGGATATGACTATAATAGGACCTGTTGTAAAAAAGTATACAGGTAATTTAGATTGTATATATTCGACAAGTGATGAGATAGAATATTTGCTTGATATTTATAATACTTATTTTGGCTCTATAGTTAATAAAAACCATATAGTTACTTCACAATCTGGAATGATGACTGTTAATCCTATGGATATGAAGATACATTCACACCCTATTTATGATTTATTTATGGTTGAGGGCGGAAATTTCACTATGTCATCTCATCTTGCTATTAAAACTTTACTTAAAATGTATGGTAAGCCTTATAAATGGTTTAGCGTTAAAAAGTTTATGAATAACAGAATAGATAAAGCGGTAGATTGGGTATTAAATAAAGATACTGTTAAATTTTTAATAGATTATTTTGGCTCTGTTGATATGGTATTAAGATTAAATGAATTCTGTAAAAATGATTCTTCTTTGCTTGTTTCTGTTGGTCTTGATAATAGAATACCTAGAGGATTAATAAAATATTTTGTTGAAGTAGAATATGCAATGCATTTAGATGATATAATGATGAGAAGATTAAGATTTATACTCACAGAAAATGATTGCGGAACATTATTAGCAGAACATATTGCTCAAGAAATGGGATTAATTTTAGGTTGGGACAGTAAAAAGATAGAATACGAAATAAAAAGATACAGAACAGAAATAAAAAGAAATAGAGTTTCTTTGTATTAAGAGTTTCTTTTGTAAAAAATATTTACTTTATAGTTAATTTTTAGCTATTTTTGTGTATCTATGTATAAAACGTATTATAAATACCCATATTTTAGTATATATTAGTAAAAAAATAGTAAATTTATTGTAAAAAATATTGACAATTCTCCTAAAATTTGTTATATTATAATTGTAAAGATAATTTACAATCACTTTTTAAGGAGTTTATTTATGACTAAATTTTTAACTTTATTAATTTCATTGACAATATTTGCTAGCTCTAGTTTATTTGCTGATTGGGTAGTACCTGCTTCTTCATTACCACAAAAATCAAGAGCATTCATACAGAGAGTTTATCCTAATGCTCAGATATGGAAAGTTGAGAGAGATGGAGGAAAATTTGAAGTAAAACTTTCTAATGGTGCTTCTATAGATTTCTTGGCTAATGGTAACTGGCAAAGTATAGACGGCGAGTATAACGGAGTTCCTTTTTCTGCTTTACCTGCTGCTGTAAGCGGTGCTGTAAAAAAAGCATATCCTCAAGCTATGGTAATAGACGTTGAGAAAGAATGGGGTAATTACAAAGTAAAATTAAACAATATGATGGAATTATTTATATCTTCAAATGGACAGCTTATGGGACAGAAGTTTGATGATTAAGAATATTGAATTTACCAAAAAGCCTCAAATTGTACTAGGATTTGAGGCTTTTATTATTTTAACAAATATACATAGCAAATGATTTCTTTTATTCAAAATTATTTTTTATTGTAAATATTTGCGGGGACTAGCCCCACTGCGAAGGGTGCCCTTAGGGTACGCACTACTAGTTCTTTTATTGGTATAAAAGAACCTTATATCCTTCAGATACGCTTCGCGAAGAACTGCATTTTTATTATAAATTTTATAATTTAATTGTACATTAAAAGGCACTCCCCCGCACGACTAAGAAGTTATAATTAAAGCATAGCATTACCGTGCGGCAAGGTGGTACAGCTCGTACGCGGGAAAAATAACAATAAAAATTTACAATCTCAAAATTTTAACTATATTCAAAAATTAGCTCATCTAACATTAAAATAAACCTGTAATCTTGCCGTTTTCATCTATATCTATATTGCATGCTGCTGGCACTTTTGGAAGACCAGGCATATCAATAATTCCGCCTGCCATAGCAATAATAAAACCAGCACCTGAAGCAAGTTTTATTTCATCAATATTTAAAGTATAACCTTTAGGAGCATTTAAAAGTGCTGGATTATCTGATATTGACTTTTGTGTTTTTGACATACATATAGGCAAGCCTCCAAAGCCAATAGATTCTATTTTTTTCATCATTTTATTAGCTTTATTAGAGAATTTTACCTCTCCTGCTCCGTATATTTCTTTACATATGTATTCAATCTTTTCTTTTATAGGTTTATCTAAATTGTATAATGGTTGATAATTTGACTCTTCAGAAGTTGCTTTTACAATCTTTTTTGCTAAATCCTCTCCACCTTCTCCGCCTTTCTCCCAAACTTCGCATAATGAAATATCAACGCCCATCTCTTCACAATGTTTTTTAATTAATTCTACTTCTTTATCAGTATCAGAAACAAATTTATTAATAGCAACAACAACAGGAACATTATATTTTTTCATGTTTTCAATATGCTTATCTAAATTTTCGAAACCTTTATTTAAAGCATCTAAATCTTCTTTGTTTAGTTCTAAAGCTCCGCCATGATGTTTTAAAGCTCTTATAGTAGCAACCAACACTATACAATTAGGCTTAAGTCCAGCAACACGGCATTTAATATCAAGAAACTTCTCAGCACCCAAATCCGCAGCAAAACCAGCCTCTGTAATAGTATAATCAGAAAGTTTTAATGCCAATTTTGTGGCAAGTATTGAGTTACAGCCATGAGCAATATTAGCAAAAGGTCCTCCATGAACTATAGCGGGAGTATTTTCAAGAGTCTGAACTAAATTTGGTTTTATGGCATCTTTAAGTAATGCACAAGCAGCTCCCTCAACTTTTAAATCTTTTACTTTTAAAGGATTATCATTAACATCATAAGCAAATACAATATTTCCTATTCTCTCTTTTAAATCCATTAAAGAATTAGACAAACAAAGTATAGCCATAATCTCTGAAGCAACAGTTATCTGAAAAGATGATTGTCTTACAACTCCGTTCTCGCTTCCTCCAAGCCCTATAACAATATCTCTTAAAGCCCTGTCATTCATATCAACAACTCTTTTAAATATTATCTTGTTAGTATCAATTTTTAATTCATTGCCTTGTTTAATATGATTGTCAATACAAGCTGATATTAAATTGTGAGCAGAACCTATAGCATGAAAATCGCCATTAAAATGCAAGTTAATATCTTCCATAGGAACAATTTGAGCATAACCTCCCCCGCAAGCTCCGCCTTTAATCCCAAAAACAGGACCAAGTGAAGGCTCTCTTAAAGCAGCAACTGCATTCTTGCCTATTTTGTTTAATCCCTGTGTTAGACCTATTGTAACAGTGGATTTTCCTTCTCCTGCTGGTGTTGGGGTTATTGCTGTTACTAATACCAATTTACCGTCTTTTTTATCTTTTAATTTATTTAAAACTGATAATTCTATCTTTGCCTTATATTTGCCGTAAACCTCATAATCTTCATCTGTGAGATTAAGCATTTTAGCTATTTCATCTATTCTTTTTAATTTGCATTCTTGTGCTATTTGTATATCTGTTTTCATAAATATGACTCCTAAGCAATAAATTATCTATAGGTTTTAGACTATTATAAGATAGATTTAAAAATTATTATACAATAAAATAGTAAAATTTTTTAAGTTTGTCAATTTTTGTTGTTCTTTTTCCCGCGTACGAGC
>NZ_SRZM01000316.1 GCF_019402445.1 Brachyspira pilosicoli | reverse complement strand
TCTATATCGTTATAATTATCACCAAAAGCTATTACATTTTTTCTATCAATACTTTTCTTATCGCATAGCCACTTCAAAGCACTCCCCTTATTAATACCAGAAGCCAAAACTTCCAAAAAATTAGGATGAGAAAATGAAGTATGAACATCAAGATTATCTCTTATATAAATTTCTAGGTTAGAAAGAACATTATTTTCACCAATAAATAACATCTTACTAAAATTATAATTATCAATAGAATCAAACCCTATCACAACATCAGTAATATTTTCTTTTTTGGCATAATTTTTGAAATATATATCTTCTTCAGAAACTATATATTGATTGCCATTATAAACATGCAAATAAACATCATAACTTTTAGCAATATCCATTAAATAAAAAACATCTTTCTCTTTAATAACTTCATTATATACAATATTACCTTCGCTGTCTGTAATAACAGAACCATTACAAACTATAGAATAATTATTATTATCTAAATATTTACTATACCTCTTAAGACCATCAAAAGGTCTTCCACTAGCAAATATAAGTTCTATTCCCTTATTAATGCAATGTTTAAGCACATCTCTATTATAATCGCTTATTTCACTATTATTATTAAGAAGAGTTCCATCTAAATCGGTGGCTATTAATTTTATATCATGCATGCTTTATATAATACCATAAAAACAATCTAATTCAAGCATCTTTTTTAACGCATACTCTTATCATAAGGTATACCAGAAGCTTTAGGAGCTTGAGAAGTTTTAGAGGTAAATGAAAGCACAATTAAAGTAGCAATATAAGGTATCATTTTATAAATGCTATTAGATATAGGCAAATTAGCAAGTAAAGGTATACCAGAATATGCTGAAGCAAGTGTTTTCATAAGCCCAAAGAAAAAAGCAGCATAAAGTATTTTAATAGGCTTCCATTGACCAAATATTAGTACTGCCAAAGCCAAAAATCCATATCCAGCAACAGTAGCATTAAAGTTTGTAGAAGTAGGTATAACAAACACTAATCCTCCAAGACCTCCCAAAGCACCAGATATAGCAACACCAATATATCTTATCTTATAAACATTAATACCCACAGAATCAGCAGCCTGAGGATGTTCTCCGCAGCTTCTAAGCCTAAGACCAAATCTTGTCTTATAGAGTATAAACCAAGATAAAGCTAGTATTATAAAACCTATATAAGTTGTTATATAAGTATTTTTAAATAATAAATTACCAATAACAGGAATACTTCCAAGTATAGGCACAGACTCTATTCTAAAATTATTAACAAAACTTATTTGCTGAACAGTTTGTATAGCTCTAGTAACATATATAGCAAAAGCAGGTGCAAATATATTTAAAGCAGTACCGCTAATAACTTGATCGGCACTCATATTAATAGCAGCATAAGCATGAAAAAGTGAAAATATAATACCTGCTAAAGCAGATATAATCATAGCCAAAAATAATGTAACGGTAGGAGGGAAATTAGCTCCAAGCCTGCTTATAAAAAATATTCCCGCAAAAGCTCCTATTATCATAATGCCTTCAAGAGCAATATTAACAACTCCGCTCCTCTCAGAAAACATTCCCCCCAAAGCAACAAGTAAAAGAGGAATAGAAAAAAACATAGTCTGCTGTACTAAAAAATAAATTGTATCCATTGAAAACTCCTTTTTATTTGTCTTTTACTTAACTTGCATTTTTACTCATTAGCATTTGTTTCTCTATTTTTGTTTATCTTTTTAGATATAAATCCAACAATAGATTTAAAAAGCAAAGCAAAAGCACTAAAATAAATAATAGAAGCAATAATCATCTCTATTATCTCAGGTGTAAAATCATAAACCTGCATATAAAATCCGCCCACTGTGATATGAGCAATAAAAAGCCCCGCAATTAAAACACCTATAGGGTGAGAAAGTCCAAGTAATGCAATAGGTATGCCCATAAATCCCTCTTCAGCAAGCACATCAACAACCTCAATATGTTTGCCAATACCAGATAAATAAAGAAGCCCTCCACCAAGTCCAGCTAAAGCACCGGCAATTACCATAGAAAGTATAATATTTCTTTTTTCATTGATACCTGCATATCTGCTCGCATCTTTGTTTAATCCGCAAGCTTTAAGCTCAAAACCAAATGTAGTTTTAGAAAGTATTATATAAACTATAATAACAACTATCACAGCAACAAAAAAACCGCCATTTGCACTAGAGCCTCTAAATAATACATCTAATCCCATTCCAGGTAATGTAGCTGAAGGAGGAATATTTTGCGATTGATTTTTAAGCATATCATAAACTGTTAAAGTAACTAAATAATTAGCAAGATACATACCAATATAATTCATCATTATGCTTGAAATAACTTCATTAACATTAAATCTTGCTTTAAGAAGTCCGGGCAAATAAGCCCATAAACCACCAGCTATAAATGAAGCAAGCAAAGCAACAACCCAATGAATTGCAGGAGGCAAGAATGTACATTTAATAGCAACTAATACTGCAGCATAAGCCCCTATAATAAATTGACCTGAAGCTCCTATATTAAAAAGTCCATTCTTAAAAGCAAAACCAACTGAAAGCCCTGTTAATATTAAAGGAGTAGCCGTATATATAACCTGTCCTATTCCTCTCATTCCCCCAGAAAAACCTCCAGAAAGTATAGTCATAAAAGCAGGAAAAGCATCTCTTACATTACTAACCAAAAGTATTATAAGCCCTAAAAGTAAACCTATAATAATAGCAAGAAAAGATGAAAATACATTTATAAATCCCTCTTTCTCTAAAATACTTGCAAATTTATCTTTTAAATTACTGCTCATTAAGCACTCCTTTTAGAACCAGCCATATATAAGCCTAACTCATTAATAGTAATATCTTTGTTTAATACATTAGCTACAATTTCACCTTCATATATAACAAGTATTCTATCACTCAAATTCATAACCTCATCAAGTTCTAATGACACAAGAAGAACAGCCTTACCACTATCTCTCTGTGCAATTAATTCTTTATGTATATATTCAATAGCCCCAACATCTAATCCCCTAGTAGGCTGAACTGCTATAAGTAAATCAGGATTTCTATCTATCTCTCTAGCTATTATTACTTTCTGCTGATTTCCTCCAGACATACTCCTTGCAAAAGTTTTAGCACCTTCAGCACTCCTTATATCAAATCTTTTTATAAGTACATTAGCATAATCTTCTATTTCTTTAAATTTTAAAAATCCATTCTTTTGAAATCTATCAGTAAAATAAGTTTGAAGTATAGTGTTTTCAGCGAGAGTATAATCAAGCACAAGTCCATGTTTATGCCTATCTTCAGGAATATGACCTATACCGCTTAATGTCTTTTTTCTTATAGATAAATTAGTAATATCTTTTCCATTCAAACTAACACTTCCGCTAGACATATCCATAAGTCCTGTTAAAGCATGTATAAGCTCAGTCTGTCCGTTTCCATCAATACCAGCAATACATACTATCTCTCCAGCTCTCACATCAAAAGAAACATTTTTTACTATATTTTTTTCGCTATGAGGAGATTTAACATTTAAATCCTTAACCGATAATATAACATCTTTTGGTTTAGCTTCTGTTTTTTCTACTACCAAAGCAACCTTCCTTCCAACCATCATCTCAGACATCTCTTCTTTTGTGGTAGTCTTTACATCAATAGTGCCAATATATTTTCCTTTACGAAGAACCGAACATCTATCAGCAACTTCTTTAATTTCATTTAATTTATGAGTAATAAAAAGTATAGATTTACCTTCTTTTGTTAAAGATTTCATTATCTTCATAAGTTCTTCAATTTCATGAGGAGTAAGTACTGCGGTAGGTTCATCAAAGATAAGTATATCATTATCTCTATATAGCATTTTTAATATTTCAACTCTCTGCTGCATTCCAACAGTTAAATCACTAATAATAGCATCAGGATAAATTTCAAGCCCATAAGTTTTACTCAACTCCATAACCTTTTTTCTAGCATCATCTACTTGAAGCATACCATTTTTTACAGTTTCAACCCCAAGCATAATATTTTCTAAAGCAGTAAAATTATGAACAAGCTTAAAATGCTGATGCACCATACCAATACCTAAAGCATTAGCCGTATTAGGGTTATCAATATTAACCTCTTTTCCATTAACTTTAATAATACCCTCTTCCTGTTTATAAAGTCCAAAAAGTACACTCATAAGTGTAGATTTACCAGCTCCATTTTCACCAAGCAAAGCATGTATCTCACCCTTTTTTAATTGTATAGTGATATTATCATTAGCTACTATTCCCTTAAACTTTTTTGTAATTCCTAACATCTCAACTACATATTCCACAATATTTACCTCCTAAAATATAGGGATACCCTATCAAGAGGTATCCCTTTTATATCAAAACAATTTTTTTACTGTATAAAATTAACTTTAACAATATTTAAAGGAAGCTTATTAACAGAATCTGCATCAGTATCTTTAAGAAGTTTGATATTTCCAGCAACTAATTGCTGATATATAGCATCATATTGATCTTTAGTAAAGTTTTTAAATCTTGAAGTTTCCATAGGAAGACCAATACCATTAACTTTAGCATCAAGTACAACAGATTGTCCGCCAGGGAAATTATTATTATAATAAGCATCTATAGCATCATAAACAGAACCGCCAAGCATTTTTACAGCAGAAGTAATAACAGTTTTAGACTCAGCACTTTGATCAACATCAACACCTATAACAAGTCCATTATTTTGTTCAGCAGCAGCCATAGCAGAGTTTCCAGCACCGCCTGCAGGAGCAAATATTACCTGTACACCGCTTTGATACCAAGAAGTAGCAAGTGTTTGATTTTCTGGAGTAGGATTAAAGTTACCAACATAAGTATAATTTATTTTAATACTTCCGCTAGCTAATCCTAATTCCTGAGCTGCATATTCTGCTCCCTGTACAAAACCATAACCAAATCTTATAACAGCAGGTACAGCCATACCAGCCATAACACCTAAATTAGTATAACCCTCTTTTACTATAGCATAACCAGCTAAAAAACCAGCTTGCTCTTCTGCATAAAATACAGAATAAACATTGCTTTCTATTCTAAAATCAGTATAAGTACCATCTTGAGGAGCACCATCTAAAAGTATAAATTTTACATCAGGGTGAGTATCTTGTGCTTTATATACAGCAGGCTCAAATAAAAAACCAGGAGTTACTATAACTTGAGCCTTACCAGCAACAGCCAAATCTATAGCATTAATATAAGCATCTGTAGATTTTTCTGCAGGCTGATAATATTTATGAGCAATTTTTTTCTCTTCTGCATACTTCTTCAAACCTTCCCAAGCTCCCTGATTGAAAGACCTATCATCTATAGTACCAACATCAGTAATTAAAGCTAATTCATACCCCTTACCACCGCTTCCGCAAGATAATATCATTACAGAAATAAATAATAAACATAAAAGTTTTTTCATATCTTCTCCTATTTTTTGTAAAATATTTATTGCTTAATTTTTATTAAAGCCCAAGATTATTTTTTATCATTATCTATTAAAACCTTAATAGACTCTATAACTAAATCTATAGCCTCTTCACCTGTATAATTTTTAGGGTCATCTATCCCATTTTTTATTCTCTCCTGATTGTGAAGTACAAGCATAGAAGCACCTGTTCTCACACCCTTAGAAGCTCCAACTGCAAAAAGAGCAGCAGACTCCATTTCTGAAGCTAAACAACCAGCCTTTATATATGATTCCCATTTATATAAAAGCTCTTTATCAACAGCCATACTCTCTGGAGCATGCTGTGCATAAAAAGCATCTTTACAATGAACAATACCCGCATGAGTTTTTATATTAATTTTTTTTGAAGCATTAATCATAGCATCTAATACATCTATATTTGGCACACAAGGAAACTCATTAGGTATATAGTTTCTCATAGTACCCCCAACCTTTATAGCACCGCTTACTATTACAACATCTCCAGGAAGCACATTCATATTCATTCCACCGCAAGTACCAACACGTATAAAAGTATCAGCCCCCACCTTTATAAGCTCCTCTAATGCTATAGCTGTAGAAGGTCCACCTATACCATGCGAAGTAGTAGAAACTTTTACGCCATTTATATAACCAGTATAAGTAACATATTCTCTAAAATCTGCTACTAATTTAGCATCATCAAACCTTTTTGCTATCTTTACACATCTTTTAGGGTCCCCAGGCATTATAACATACCTTCCAACATCACCTTTTTTTAATTTTAAATGATGAACTAAATTTTCATCTTCTCTAAAAAAAGATTTTGGCAAAGCATTTTTTGTATTAGACATAAAATATATTACCCTCTCTTTTCTAATAATACTATAGCTTCTAATGCAGTTAAAATCATATTATCTATATTTGAAGAATAATTTAAATGTGTACCCATTCTCTCTATCATAGTGTTTTCCACAACATGCATAATTCCACCAGCTCTCACATTCCTAATAGCTGCACAAGAAAAAAGAGCTGCACATTCCATCTCTGAAACTATAGCTCCACATAATGTATAATATTTAAGATTATTTTCAAATCTCTCTCTAAAAAAAGAATTCTCTGGCTCTAATTCACCATAAAAACAATCTTTACTATGAACAACACCTATATGATAATTATAATTTTTTGATTTCGCCGCATCTCTCAAAGCAAAAACTATATCTGTATTAGCAATAGCAGGATATTCAAATGGTATATATTCTAAAGAAGTACCCTCATCTTTTATGGCAGCCTGAGCTATAGCTAAATCACCAGGCTTAACTTTTAAACTTAGTCCACCGCCTGTACCGACACGTATAAAAGTGTCCGCTCCTACTCTTATAAGCTCTTCCATAGCTATAGAAGCAGAAGGACCTCCTATACCTGTTGAAGTTACACTTACAGGTACATTTTTGTATTTTCCTGTAACTGTAACATATTCTCTATAGTCTGCTTTAAACTCTACATCATCTAAAAAACTTGCTATATACTCAACTCTTTTAGGATCTCCTGGAAGTAAAACATATCTTGCAACATCACCCTTTTTTAATTTTATATGATACTGCAATAATCCCTTATTAAAGGCTTCTTCATCATAGAATGCTTTAGGCTCTCTATATTCCATTTATAATAATCCTTGATATTTATATTTTATTAAAAATATTGAAAATTATTTTAAAGATTTCATTATGGCAACGCCATTACTAGTACCTATTCTATTAGCACCAGCATTTATCATTTTTATAGCATCTTCATAAGTTTTTATTCCGCCAGAAGCTTTAACTCCAACTTTATCACCAACTGTTTTTCTCATAAGCTCAACATCATGTTCTGTAGCCCCTCCTGTAGAAAAGCCAGTGGAAGTCTTAACAAAATCTGCCCCAAACTCTTTAGCTATCTTACAAGCTAACACCTTCTCTTCATCAGTTAAAAGACAAGTTTCTATAATAACTTTAAGCATAGCTGCATGACAAGCATCTCTTACTTTCTTAATATCTCTTTCAAATAAATCTATCTTCTTGCTTTTTAAAAAACCAATGTTGGCAACCATATCTATTTCATCAGCACCGCTATCAATGGCAAATTTAGCCTCATAAGCCTTAGCCTCTTTAATCATAGCCCCAAGCGGAAAACCAACAACCGAGCAAACCTTAACATTTGAATGCAAAAGAAAATTGTAGGCAACATTAACATAGGCAGAATTAACACATACAGAATAAAAATTATGCTCTTTAGCTTCTATACATAATGTTCTTATATCATCTATCGTAGCATCCGCCCTTAATATAGTATGATCTATAAATTGATTTAGATTTTCCATTTTTTATATACCTCTATATATTAGGATATAAAATATTATGCTCTTTGTCAAATTTATTTTTTCGATTATATATAAAATTTATACAAAAAACAATTATACTGCATCTGATAACTTTCTTTTAGCCCTTCTATATATATAAATATACATTATAGTAGATAATAATATAGACACAATATCCGCTATAGGCTGCGACCATATTATGCCGTTTATACCAAAAAATTTAGTACCTATGTATATGGCAGGAACAAATGCTAACCCTTGCCTGCATATAGAAAGCACTAAAGACGGCAAAGCTTTTCCTAATGCCTGAAATGTAGACATAAATATAAATTGAAAACCTATAATAGGAGCTACTGAATAAGCAGCTATTAAAAACTTAGAACCATACTCTATAACTTCATCATTATCTATAAAAATCCTAATTAAATCCCTAGAAAATATAAAAGCAAATATTAAAAATAAAATACCAGAAATAAAACTAAACAAACAAGAAAGCTTTATAGAAGCATTCATTCTTTTATAATTTTTTGCAGCAAAATTATACCCTATAAAAGGCTGTACTCCCTGACCTAAACCTATAAACACTAAGAGCACAAGTGTAAATATTCTTTGAGATACTCCAAGCCCAGCAACAACATTGTCATTATACCTCGAGGCAAAATTATTAATTAAAATATTTGCCACACTTATAAGCACATTGTTCATAAACACAGGAAAACCAATAGAAAATACATTATTTAATATATCACTGCTAATTAAAAAATCTTTTATCTTTATAGAAAGAAAAGTGCTTTTTTTAAGTATATAAAAAGTATAATATAAAAAAGAACAAGCATTTCCTATTATAGTAGCCAAAGCAGCACCAGCAACTCCCATATTCATATAAAGTATCATTATAGGATCAAGTATAATATTTATTACAGTGCCAAGCATCATTCCAAACATAGCCTCCTTAGAAGCCCCCTCAGAACGCACAACCTGCCCCATAGACATTTGGCAAACCACAAATATAGCACCAATTGCCACTATAAGCAAATAATCCTTAGCAAAAACATAAGTGTTAGAACTAGCTCCAGATAATTTTAATATATTTTCTAAAAATACAAAAAATACTATCATACATACCAAACCAGTAACAACACTAGCATAAAATACAAAAGATGAAACCTTCTTAGCTTTATCATAATTCTTAGAACCCAAACATCTGGATATATATGAAGCTCCACCTATACCATATATAGAACCAAAAGACATGAGAACCAAATATATAGGCATAGTTAAAGAAACAGCAGCAACCTGATTAGGGTCGTTTGTTTTTCCTACAAAAAATGTATCAACCATATTATAAAACACATTCACAAGCATTCCGAGTATTGTGGGCAGTGCTAATGTAATTAATGCCTTATAAACAGGATAGTTCTCAAACACATCAATTTTTTTATCAATCATATATACCTCATACAATTATTTTAATTTGATAATTAAAAAATATATTAGATTTGTTTTTTTTATTATAAGATTTTATTAAAATTTTAGCATAGTTATAATAATTTATTGTTTTCAATGTTATTTATATATATTAAAATTTTTAAACTTATCGATTTTTATTGTTCTTTTTCCCGCCGCTCGCGGTGCGGACTTCGTCAAAAGAA
>NZ_SRZM01000315.1 GCF_019402445.1 Brachyspira pilosicoli | reverse complement strand
CGCCGCAAAAAGAACCAAAAAGTGCAAGTAAATTGGAATACTAAATCATAGTAATTATGCTTTATATGTAAGATAAATTGTATATTTTTGTTAAAAATCGGTGGGTAAGGCAACAGATAATATTAACTTTATTTTTTGGCAAAATATAAATATTTATTTTCTAATAAGCACAAGGATTTAAACTAAAATGGGACAAACTTCTCTAAAAGATATAATAAAAATATCTAAAGAAACTAATTCAAAATATATATTCAATACCACTGATGAAAATAAAAACTTAGAAATATCCACAGACAGCAGAGAAGATTTTAATGAAAATAAATTGTTCTTAGCTATAAAAGGCGATAAGTTTAACGGCAATGATTTTGCTTTAGATACATACAATAAAGGATGCAGATTTTTTATACTTTCAGAAAATATCAATATGCCAGAAGATGCTAATGTGGTTTATACTACTGATAGTGTATTATTTTT
>NZ_SRZM01000314.1 GCF_019402445.1 Brachyspira pilosicoli | reverse complement strand
CTTCTTTTGGCGACCGAAGGAAGTACCTGTGGGTATGCCCCAAAGAAGCAAAAGGACTGCACTTTTATATAAAGAATTATCAGTATAAAATAAATAATAACAGGAAGAAAGGTTATGCAACTTACAGTTTAAAAGTTAAAAAATCTTACTATATTCCACAATACTAACATCTACATCATCATAAACAAAATTCTTTAATATCCTTGAAGAAAATAATTTACTATCTACTTCTGGAAAAAATCTATCGCAATTATAATCTTTATTTATATGAGTAAGATATATTTTATCAGCATAATCCATTGCTCTTTTATAAATGGACTCTCCTCCTATAATAAATATTTGATTATGCTTTTCTAATAATAATTTAGAAATAGCATTTTCAAAATTGTCATCATAAAAAAGGTTATCGTATTTATCTGAAAGCTCATTTTTATTAGATGATATAACAATATTTTTTCTATTTGGAAGAGGCTTTCCCCCTAAAGACTCAAAAGTAACTCTCCCCATTACAACAGCATATCCTGTGGTAGTGCTTCTAAAAAACTGCATATCTTCTTTGATGTGCCCCCAAGGCATTACACCATTTAAGCCTATGCCGTTTTTTGAATCAACCGCAGCAATTAATGAAACTATCAAACAGCTACCTCCGCTTTTATAGTTGGATGATATTTATAGCCTTCTAATCTAAAATCCTCATAAACATGGCTAAATATATTCGGACGCTCTTCTATAAATAATTCTGTAGTCTGTTCATATGGCTCTCTTGAAAGCTGAAGTTTAACTTGCTCCATATGATTATTATAAATATGTGCATCACCAAATGTCATTATTAATTCTGAAGCTTTTAGTCCGCTATGCATAGCTAAAAGTCTTGTGAGTATAGCATAAGAGCTTATATTAAAAGGAACACCCAAAAACAAATCCGCAGAACGCTGATATAAATGCGTTATTATACCGCCTTCATTGTTAACAAAAAATTGACACATCATGTGGCAAGGAGGCAAATGCATTTTATCAATCTCTCCCACATTCCAAGCATTCAAAATATTTCTTCTGCTTGTAGGATTATTTCTTAATGTATTAACAACATTAGAAATTTGGTCTATTTTGTTTCCTTCTTTAGTTTCCCAAGCTCTCCACTGCTTTCCGTATACTGGTCCAAGCTCACCCATATCATCAGCCCACTCGTCCCATATATGAACATTATTCTCAAGCAAAAATTTTATATTTGTTGAGCCTTGCAAAAACCATAATAATTCTATAATAACACCTTTCATAAATACTCTTTTTGTAGTTATAATAGGTATTTTATTGCCTTCAAATTTAAATCTTAACTGAGGAGCAAATATTCTTCTAGTGCCAACCCCTGTTCTGTCTTTAGTATCTTCACCCTCTTCTAAAACTTTTCTTAATAATTCCAAATAGTTTTTCATAAACAATCCTAATTTGTTTTTTGAAATAATTATACATGTTTAATTATTTT
>NZ_SRZM01000313.1 GCF_019402445.1 Brachyspira pilosicoli | reverse complement strand
AAAAGATTTATTAAATATAAAAATAGAATATACTTTTTCATCTGTACATAATTTTATAGATTTTGAAGATTTTATTATAAGAAAGGGAGCTATAAGAAGTTATGAAGGTGAAAAAATGATAATACCTTTTAACATGCGTGATGGTATATTAATATGCGAGGGAAAGAGCAATGAAGATTGGAATTATTCAGCACCTCATGGAGCAGGCAGAGTTTTATCAAGAATGCAGGCAAAAAAACAATTAGATATGAATGAGTTTATAGAATCTATGAAAGGAATTTATTCAAGCAGCGTATGCAAAAATACCTTAGATGAATCGCCTCAAGCTTATAAAAATCCTAAGCAAATAGAAGAATCAATATATCCCACAGTAAAAATTATAGATAGATTAAAGCCTATTCTTAATATAAAATCAACTTCTTGATTATTTAAATAAATTTATATATGCTTTTATTTTCTATAGGATTCACAGATATTAATAAAATTGTATATAAATATTTAAATATATTTTAATAAAAAGTTTTAATTAAAAAAAGCAGAGAAAATTCCCTGCTTTTTTATAATTTATTTTATTTAATAATTTTATTTATATATTTATTTTAATGCTTTTAAAGGTTCAACATATTCTAAACCAAATGCATCTGCTACACCTTTGAAAGTACATTTTCCATCATAAGTGTTTAATCCTGTAAGAAGAGTATTATTAGTTTTACAGATTTCTTCTAAACCTTGATTTGCTAACATAACTCCATAATGTGTGGTTGCATTAGTTAATGCTATTGTAGAAGTTCTTGGTACAGCACCAGGCATATTGGCAACACAATAATGCACAACATCATCTAATATATATATAGGGTCATCATGTGTAGTAGCTTTTGAAGTTTCAAAACAGCCGCCTTGGTCTATTGCTACATCCACTATAACAGCACCTTTTTTCATCATTTTTAAATGCTCTTTTCTTAAAAGTTTAGGAGCTTTTGCACCAGGTATTAAAACACTTCCCACAACAACATCAGCAGTCTTAAATAGATTTTCTAAAGTAGAAGGAGCACTAAAATATGTATTTATTCTCATATTAAATAATTGGTCTATATAAGCTAATCTTGTAAGATTAACATCTGTAATAGATACATTAGCTCCCATTCCCATAGCTATTTGTGCAGCATTAAGTCCTACAACTCCAGCTCCAAGTATTACAACATTTGCCTTTTGTACACCAGGAACTCCACCCATTAATATTCCTTCGCCCCCAAATTTCTTTTCTAAATATTTAGCCGCCTCTTGTATAGATAATCTTCCTGCAATAGTACTCATAGGTGCCAAGCAAGGTAATTGATTTAAATTATCCTTCATTGTCTCATAAGCAATAGATTTTATTTTCTTTTTCAATAACATATCTGTTAAAGGCTTATCTGCAGCTAAATGCAAATATGTATAAAGTATTTGATTTTCTTTGAAATATTCGTATTCGCTTTCTATAGGTTCTTTTACTTTTATTATCATTTCTGCTTCAAATACTCTTTTTTTATCAGCTATTTCAGCACCAGCTTTTTTATATTCATCATCTGTAAATCCTGAACCAATTCCGGCACCACTTTCCATAATTACTTTATGTCCATTGGCAACATAATCAGCAACGTTTGAAGGTGTTAAACCAACACGATATTCTTGATTTTTTATTTCTTTTGGACAGCCTATAAGCATAAAAAACTCCTTTTCCAATAAAATAATTAGCTTAAAAAAAGCACATAAATAATATAGTTATTTTTATATTAGTTGTCAAGAAGTTCAATAAAAAATATTAAATGTTTATTTGTTTGTTTTGTTGATTGTTTTAATGTTCTTTTAAGATTAAGAATATTTTTTATTTTGTGATATATCTTATTTGTAATCATTTTTTTATTATTTGTTCGTTTTTATACTTATTTTGTACTATTAATGCAATTATAACTTGAAAAAATACTTATTTAAGTTATAATTATATAAAAATATATAATTGGAGAGTATATGAATATTAATAATAATGCCGCTCAATTAAAAAAAGATATTCTTGTAAGAATAACTACGCTTTTTATAGAGGATAGATTAATAGAAGAAATTGATAGAATGCCTATGGAAATAATACCAAGAGATAGTAAATCAATAAGATGTTGTATTTATCATGATAGAGAGATAATAAAAAACAGAATAATTGCAAGACTTGGAATAAGTGTTGAAGGTAAAGAAGATAGCGGTATCCCTTTGTCAGAATATGCTAAGTTGGCATTAGAGAGAGAAAAACCTACTTGGCCTATGCTTACAGTACTTGATGAAGCTTGTAATGCTTGTGTTAGAGCTAATTTTATGGTTACAGATGCTTGTCAGGCTTGTTTAGCTAGACCTTGTATGATGAACTGTCCTAAAAATGCTATTACTATATTAGATGAGAAGAGGGCTTATATAGACAGCAGTAAATGTATTAACTGCGGATTATGTTTAAAGAACTGTCCTTATCATGCTATTATTTACATACCTGTTCCATGTGAAGAATCTTGTCCTGTTGGTGCTATTAATAAAAATGAACAGGGTAAAGAAGTTATTGATTATCACAAATGTATATTCTGTGGTAATTGTATGAGAGAATGTCCTTTTAGTGCTATGATGGATAAGGGACAGCTTTTAGATGTGCTTAAACATTTGAAATTTGATAAAAAGGTTAATGTAATGTATGCTCCTGCTATAGCGTCACAATTTAATGCTAAACCTGGACAATTAAAAAGTGCTTTATTAAAGATAGGATTTCATAAAGTATGGGAAGTTGCTTTGGGGGCTGATGTTACTTCTGATAGAGAAGCTGCTGAATTTGAAGAGAGAATGGAGAGGGGAGATAAGTTAATGACTACTTCTTGTTGTCCTGCTTATGTTAAGGCAGTTAGAAAACATGTACCTGAGTTAGTTCCTTGTGTATCTGAAACTAGAACTCCTATGCATTATACTGCTGAAATGATGCATGCTGAAGACCCTGATGCTGTTAATGTATTTATAGGACCTTGTCTTGCTAAAAGAAGAGAGAGCATTGATGATGATTTAGTAGATTATTGTTTATCTATGGAAGAGCTTGATGCTTTATTTATAGCTACTGGAACTGATGTTACTAAAGAGCCTGATTTAGATATAGGAGATGTTCCTACTGCTTCTGGAAGAAAATATGCTATGAGTGGTGGAGTTGCTGAGGCTGTTAAAATAAGATTAAAACACCCTGAGAAATTAAAAGCTGCTGTTATCAATGGTCTTGATAAAGAGGGTATGAAACAATTAAGAGCCTATGGTAAAGTGCAATCTGGAGAAACTCCTGTTACTGATGATACTCCAAATTTAGTTGAGGTTATGGCTTGTAATGGCGGTTGTGTGGGAGGACCTTGTGTTGTTAAGAATCCTAAGGCAGCTACTGTTTTATTACAGAAATATGCTTCTACTGGTAAAGAATTAAATAAAGAATAAATATTATATTATTAAATAATTTTTTAAGCACATATTATAAAAATAATATGTGCTTTTTTATATAATAGAAATCATATTAAAATACACTATGCATAGATTCTTTTATAGCATTTCCATTGATATTTAATTGCTCATTATCAATAGTAATATAACCATTCAAAATTCCTAAAGATATAGTATTATCTACTTTAGTAAAATTTCCAAATGTATCTTTGTTTTCTTTACCTGTGAGATTGAATACTAAACTAAAACCTAATTCTTTAGAATAAAAATCTATACTGTCTTTGTATTGATGAGATATAAAAGTATTATATACATACCATTTATTTCTATATAATATTTTTATAATTTTTGAATTTTGAGATTCTGGTTTACTATCATATATAAGTATAGGTATTGGCTTTGTACTATATGAAGAGTATACTAATGCCATTATCATATTATGCATATATCTTGATGGAATCCTACCTACAGTATTGAAAATTAAAATAGAACTCCTTTCGTCTATAGTATTATCACTTCCTGGCACAGTTAAATAGCCTTTAGGAATACCAAAATAGAATGCATTATATAATGCTCTGTTTCCTTTCCAATTTATCATAGATGCATGGAAATTTGTAAATTTAAAAGTTATCTCACTATCAATTAAATTATTTATGGATGTTTCTAAATTGATTTTTGTATTTTCAAAATTAGGTATTTCTAAATTAAAAGACCCCTCTGTTTTTTTAAATTGACTTCTTATGAAATTGTCGTAAAAGTCTAAAAAGTTTTTTTTATCCTCTTTTAGAATAAACTCTTGAGAATCTCCGTCTAATATATTAAATGCATTATATAAAAA
>NZ_SRZM01000312.1 GCF_019402445.1 Brachyspira pilosicoli | reverse complement strand
GTCAGCACCTGCAGAAATTGCAGCAAGTGTTAAAGGAAGTGCCATCCAAGATTTGCCGCTTGCATGCGAAGGGTCACCTATTACAGGTAGATGGCTCAAACGCTTTATTGCTGGTATTGCTGATACATCAAAAGTGTTTCTTGTATAAGTTTCAAATGTTCTCACACCTCTCTCGCATAATACTACATTATCATTACCCTGATTAAGTATATACTCAGCACTCATGAGCCATTCTTCTATAGTATTAGCTAGGCCTCTTTTTAAAAGTATTGGCTTTTTTAATTTACCAACCTCTTTTAAAAGCTCAAAGTTTTGC
>NZ_SRZM01000311.1 GCF_019402445.1 Brachyspira pilosicoli | reverse complement strand
TTTTATTCAACTTTTTCCCGTAGCAAAAAGTTGCAAAAAGTACAAATATTTTAGCTTTGTATATTTTGAATATGATAAAGTATAAGATAATAGTTTTTTAGCCAAAAAATGCAGTTCTTCGCGTAGCGTATCCGAAGGATATGAGCTTCTTTTATACCAATACCGAAGGAACTTCCTACGGTCGTAAAATAAGTGGGGGTGTGTACCCTAAGGGCACGCTTTGCATGGGGCAAAGCCACCACGAACAAAAAACTTAAAAATATTTTTTATTATTTATTACTAAACTCATAATGCAAAATATATTGCTCTATTAAATATTTTTCTCCATAATAAATTAATGCTATATAATATTCCTTATTTTTGCTAAAACTTATATTGTCAATTTTATTTATTTCTTTTCTTAAAAAATTATAATTTTCATCAAAAAGTATAATCTCTATATCTTCTTTATATTCTAGTATAATATTTATATAAGAATCTATATCTGTTTTGTTTTTTATTCTATAAAAGTCTATATCTATTATATTATAATTTTTTAAATATGGTTTAATCCTTTCATCTAAAACTAAATTTTTCTTAATAAAAAAGCCGTTTATTTTTTGATTTGGATATTCTATCTCTTCAGCATATAAGATATTATCATTATATTCGTTTCCGTTTTTATATTTATAATCCTCAGAAAAATTCAGTTTGATGTTATAATCAATTTCATCTTCAGAAGTTAATTTTAATAAATATTCTTTTTCATTTAATAAAATATTTTTTAATTCTATATTTCCAAAATAATTTTTAGCATTTTTAGTTTCTACTCTAAAAACAATATCTTTATTTTCTTTATTATAAAACTCTAATACAATATTAGAATCATTATTAGCATAAAGTCCAAAGTTCATTATAAAACCATTAGTGGGCTTAATATGATAATAATCTATATCATCAATCTTAATGTTTCCTTTTAAGCTTATATCAGATTCTATAAACTGAGCATACTCTTCATTATCATTAGGCTCTATTTCATTAACTGTAACTATATTATTGTTTCTATTGCAAGAAATTAATAATATAAATATAAAAATTAATATAATGTTTTTTATCATAAAATAATTAATCATTCCATAGCAACAATTTTTAAATAATGCAAAAACTCTTTATCATCGCACATAGTTTTGCCTTCATCATCAGATAACTTAGCAACCGGCTTACCATTAACCATTTGAAGTTTCATTACAATATTTAGAGGTTTAGCAATAGGCTCAAAATCATTCATAATAAATGTGCCTATTCCAAATGTAACTTTAGTTTCATTTTTGAACTCTTTATATATATTGTAAGCTTTGTCAAAATTAAGACTATCAGAGAAAAGAAGAGTTTTAGTTTTAGGGTCAATTCTTAAGTCTTTATAATGTTTTATAACTTTGTATCCCCATTCAATAGGGTCTCCAGAATCATGCCTTATGCCGTCATAGAGTTTTGCAAAATATAAATCAAAATCTTTTAAGAATTTATCCGTTCCCAAAGTATCAGATAATGCAATACCTAAATCCCCCCTATATTCATTAACCCAAGATTGAAGCATGAATTTCTGACTCTCCGCAAGTCTTACTTTATCTAAAGCCTGCCCAATTTGATAATATTCATGAGCATTAGTGCCCACCGCAAGTAAATTATATTTCTTTGCAAAATATACATTGCTAGTGCCAACCAAACAATCAGCAGGAACTTTTTCTTTTAATATAGAAATAGCTCTATCTTGCCAATTAAAAGAAAATCTTCTTCTAGTACCAAAATCAGAAAATTTAAATCCATTTTCAGCCTTATATATAGGAAGTAATTTATCATCTAGTTTTTTTATTAGGTTTGATTCGCCTTGTTTATAAACTGCTTCTTCTCCATTAGTCTTACAAATAGTGTAGTAATAATATACTTCACTAATCATAGCAAGTACAGGTATCTCCCAAATAATAGTTTGATACCATGGACCTTCTATTGAAACAGTTAATTTATTATCCTCAAAAGAAGCATTAATATGTTCTTCTAATGGTCTGTATAATTTTAAAAATTCTATATAATCTCTCTTTATAAATCTAAGAGAAGCTAAATATTCAAGTTCATCTTTTTTAAATGAAAGATTGCAAAAATGCTTTATTTGCTTTAATAGCTCATCATGCATTTCTTTAGTCCATTCTAATATATTTCTACTTCTAAAAATATATTTTACCCAAACATTAGAAAATTGCCTTAAAGCACATTGCTGCATCGTGAATTTATATAAATCAGTATCAAGCAAACTATTTATTATATTATCCATAAATTAATCCTTAAATACTTTATCTATTTTTTATTTCTTTCTATAATCTTAGAAAGTTGATAAAGTCTGTATATGCCAGATATAAATCCAAAAAATATACCAGCTATAGTAAATAATGGAGAAGTGTTTAATTTTTTATCAGCTAAATTTCCAACAAAAGCAAGTCCCAGTATTATACTTCCAAACTCAATACCTAAAGCCGTATATTTTATTCCATTTTTTATATTATTCTTGCTGTTCATAATTAAGCGTTGTAAAAATTAAAGGATTAACATATTCAGAAGCTAATTTTAATTCATATTCAAGTTCGCCTGTTTTGGCATTTCCTATAATATCACCCTTTTTTACATCAACATTTGTTTTTACAGAAGTAGTAGCTAATCCCTTATAAGTAGTTATGATACCATATCTATGATAAATAACTATGCTTACTCCTTCATCTTTATCGTATACTACACTATTAATTGTACCAGAGGCTGTTGCTCTAACAAGTGTACCCGCTATTGTTTGAAAGCCTATGCCTTTTGATAAAAGAGAGTCTTTTTGATATGGTTTTGATATAACTGCATATCTAGAATCTATTGGTGTAATTGTAGGCACATATTCTAATGAAGTGTTTTTAGAATTAATATTAGCTTTCAATTCTTCCAAATAATTTTTTAAATTTTCAAACTCTTTAGCTCTAGCATTTAAAAGTGCTATATTATCAATATTATTTGTATTTATTAAATTAGTGTTTTCTATTTTAAATTTATTCATCATATTAGACATATCTTCTCTATATGAATCATTAGAAAATACTGAATTAAATAGATTTTCTAAAGAATTAATCTCTTCAAGCCTCTCTTGATAGCTTCCAGTAAGAACTAGTGTTTTGCTTGCAATAACAGTGTTTTTTGTAAGAGATGAAAATGTTATTAATAGAGCTACCGCTATAATTAAAACTATTATTAAAAGCCCATATATAGGTATAGATAAAGTTCTAGTTTTCTTTTTAGAATGCGGTATAAACATAAAATAAAGCCTATGTGACAGTATTTTATGTAATTTGCTTAAAAATGAAGAATTATCGGATTTATTCTTTTTATAGAAATTGCTTTTATTCTTTTTTTTATTTTTGTACATATTTAAAAATTATAACAATAATATAAAATTATATCAATATCAAATAAATAATTGCCTTTTTAATAAATCATAATTTCGTAAAATTATAAGTTAAATATTAATAATATATTGTATAAAAAATTCTATATATTATACTTGATTAAATTAGTATATTGTGATAGAATATAACTTCTATAAAGTGTATTTAATTAAATTAATATAAATTTTTTAGGAGAAAAATCAATGGAGCAACAGATTAGATTAGTAGAAGCAAAACATAAAAAAGAAGCTATTTTGCCTTTTGAAATAGGTGATACAGTAAAAGTATGGGTAAAAATTATAGAAGGTGATAGAGAAAGATTACAAGCATTTGAAGGTGTTGTTATCTCAATGCGTGGTAAAGGTATCAATAAAAGTTTTATAGTTAGAAAAATATCTTATGGTGTAGGTGTTGAGAGGATATTCTTAGTAAACTCTCCTAGAATAGACCATATTGATATTATAAGAAAAGCTAAAGTAAGAAGAGCTAAACTTTATTATTTAAGAGATAAAGTAGGTAAAAAAGCTCGCTTAGTAGAAAGACTTGGCGTAAAAATACCTAAACATTCCGATTTAATAAAATCTGAAGAACCTGCTAAAGAAGAATCAGCAGAAGAAACAACAACAACAGAAAATAATTAATAAATTTAAATAATTTTTATATTTTTAAGGAGAAATCTTTATGGGCTATAAAATTGTTGCCAAAGAACAATGGTCAGATAAGGTTTTTATGATGAAAGTTGTAGCTCCAGATATAGCTAAACATCGTAAAGCAGGTAATTTTATTATTTTTAGATTAGACGAGTTAGGGGAGAGAGTACCTCTTACTATAGCTGATGCTGACCCTGAAGCAGGAACAATTACTATAGTAACTCAAAGTATTGGTTATTCCACAGCTAAATTGATGGAACTTAAAGTTGGTGATGAGATAATGGACGTTATAGGACCATTAGGTCAGCCTACTCATATTGAAAAGAAAGATGGTATTATACTTGGTGTTGGAGGCGGTGTTGGTATAGCTCCTTTACATCCTATAGTACAGGCCCATCATAATGCTGGTAATAAAGTGATATCTATATTAGGTGCTAGAGATAAATCACTTATTATTATGGAAGATATGATGAGAAAAGTATCTGATGAACTATTGGTTTGTACTGATAATGGAAGTTATGGTGAGAAGGGTTTAGTTACAGATATGATTAAAAAGATACATGATAGGGGTGAAAAAATTTCTGAGGTTATAGCTATTGGTCCTGCTATTATGATGAAATTTGTTTGTAAACTTACTAAAGAGTATAACATTCCTACTACTGTTAGTTTGAACCCTATTATGATTGATGGTACTGGTATGTGTGGTTGCTGTAGAGTATTAGTTGGTACTCAAACTAAATTTGCTTGCGTTGAGGGTCCTGAATTTGACGGTCATTTGGTTGATTTTGACTTACTAATGAAAAGACAGGCTATGTATAAAAAAGAAGAGCATGAATGTAATTTAAAATTGGCTAATTAATGGCATTTTAAGTATTTATTTAAAAAAATAAGAGTTATAATCTTTATAAAGGTTATAGCTCTTTTTTATCTTTAAAAGGAGTATAATTTGAAAATACCTATAGATTATAGTTTGGGAGGTTTTGAGCTAATAAAATTTGAATGGGACTCTACAAATGTGAATATTGTTGTTAATATAAAAAATAATGCACCAATAAAAATGGTTTTAGATGATTTTGAGTGCAATCTTATTAACAGCAGAGATGAAAAGTTTGCTTATTGTGTGTCAGAGAATATAGCTATTAAATCTCATTCATCTGCAAGCGTTAATATTAATGTTGTGTTTTATAATAAAGAAACTTCTAATTTAATATCAGATTTTGTTAATTTAAAAAAGTCAGATTTTATAATACATGTTATTAATGGTAAATTAAAATTATTTTCTCTTCTTCCAATTAACCTTTCTAATAGAGTGAAACATCTTAATATATTAGATATTATAAAAGAATTAATGAAGTAAAATTATTTCATTATATCTCTTAGTGCAGCTGCTCTCATTTCAGAAGCTTTTTTATACTTTTTTTTGTTATTAAACATTGATTTTAAATGATTATTCTTAGTAATAAATATCATATAAGATAAAGTATCTAAATCTATATCATCAATAATATTGCAATCAAGCCCAACCCTAAGCCATAAATTATGCTTTATAAACTCCATATAATTCATAACTCTCGCATTTGATAGTAAAGACTTACTCCTATAAACTTTATCTTCTATATTGAGCCTATTCATATTTTTTATTTTTAATCGCATTTTTTTCTCTTTGTCTAGAATATAATTTACGATTTCAAGCATATTATTTAAAACATCTCTCTCTGAAATACCCATCATAGTTCTATTTGTTATATTAAGTACGGGCATTGTTCTTCCTGCCCTAATTGATATATCAAAGCCTTTTTTTGATGCTTTATTAATAAAATATTCTATATTGTCTGGTGTTTTCCATATTAAAGCTGGTATTGCCATAGATACTGTTACATTCATTGCAATACCTATTTTTTCTGGTGAGCTAGTTAGATATCCGAATTTTTTATTAAAAGCGAAGTCTATTTTTTTATCCAACATGCTCTCTATTTTATAGGCTCTGTTAAAACATTCTTCTAATTCTAAGCCTCTAGCTATAGTTTGTATTTCACAATGTTCATTAGAATTTATTAAGATAGATGTTTCTTCATCTTCATCAATATATATAGAAGCGTTTAATAAATTTCTTTTATTTGGTATTGTAAGATTCTCTTTTAAAAGCTTAATAGTTAACGCAGAAAGCTCTCTTAACTTTATTTTTTCAAGATGAATATCTAATATTCTAAGTTCTTCTATTTCTTTTGTGAGAATATTGTCAATTTTTTCTATATCATCTTTATCTATATGATTATAGAATTTAATATTGTCTATATTCCTATATATAGATACTTTAGAATATAATATAATATTATCTTCTAAGCCTTTTTTATATATCCATTTAGCAATATTATCTGTGGACATCTTTATTTTCACTTAAAGTTTCTTTTATATTTAAAGTTTGTTTAAGGTTTTCTATTTTATTTTTAATAATAGAAGCTTCTTCATAGTTTTCTATTTTTATAAGCATGTCCATAGTAGCTTCATATTGTTTAATTTTCTCTTCTATATCTCTATTTGTGAGATTTTTATTTGCAACTCTTCCAAGGTGTTCGTTGTAAGTATGTATTTTTCTTAAATATTTAGCTATATCTTTTGAAAAGTTTTCATAACATTGAGGACAAGACATTATTCCTGTTTTTTTAAACTCTCTTAAAGAATAACCGCAAGAAGGGCATATTTTATCTTTTAGTTTAGGTCTTTTTACACTTTTCTTTTTTATATCAACAACTGGTTTAGATTCTGGAAATATTGTATGCAAGTTATTAAATTCAAGTTCTATGCATTTTTCCATTATATTCATTTTTTTCTCGCATTCTTCACAGATATGCATTTCGTATTTTTTATTGCCTATAGATTCTTTTATATGTAAAACGGCAAGATTCTTGCCACAAATATTACAACTCAAGATGCTACCCCTAAAATTATTATAATAAAATTTTACCATTTAACAAAAAAAATTGCAAATATATAAACAGAAAATGAATTTTTTTTTCACAAATTATTTGAATATTTTTTTTAATTTATTAAATTTCCAATCAAAGTATGATTTTTTATTTCTGTTATCTCGCAGTAATATATATCACCCATATTAAGTTCTTTTTCTTTTTTTATTAAAACTATTCTATTTTCTTTGCTTCTGCACAAATAATGCATATTATCTTTAGCAATATCATCTATCATAATATAAGCTTTTTTTCCTACTTGTTTAGAGAGTAATTTTTGTGCCAATTCTCTCTGAAAATTAACTATTTGAGTAAGTCTTCTTGCACCTGCAACTTTATCATATTGAACTTTCTTTTTGTATGCAATAGAGCCTTCTCTCTCAGAATATTTATATAAATAAGCCTCTTCAAAACCAATACTTTCAAGTAAATCCAATGTTTCTTGATATTCTTCTTCAGTTTCATCAGCATAACCAACTATGATGTCCGTAGAAATAGGGAAATCATCAGCATGCTCTCTTAGATATGATACTTTTTTAATATATTCTTCTTTTGTGTATTTTCTGTTCATTAAAGATAATATTCTATCCGAACCGCTTTGAAAAGGAAGATGTATATGCTTACATAAGCTATTTAAACTCCATATAGCATCAGCTAATTTCTTATCAAAATCTTTAGGGTGTGAAGTTAAAAATCTTATCCACACTTTATCTTTTGCTTTTTCATCTATTACTTTGTCTATCTTATATAATAGCTCTGTAAAGTTTATTTCATTATCAATATCAAGCCCATAAGAGTTAACATTCTGCCCAAGAAGCGTAATCTCTTTAGCTCCTTCATCAATAAGCCTTTTTACTTCATCTAATATCTCGTTAGATTTCCTGCTAATCATCTTTCCTCTAGTGTGAGGTACTATGCAGTATGTACACCAGTTGTTGCATCCATGCGTAATAGGTATGAAGGCTTTATGCGGTTTGTCTTCATCAACATAAGACTTGTTAAATATATAATTATCATTAAACTTTCTTACAAAAACCTCTTCATCTTTCAAATAGTCTATAATATTAACTTCATTATACACATCAAATATTTTATCAACTCCTAAACTCTCAAGATGCTCTTTAGAAGTTTGAGCCATACAACCCATGATGATGATTTTTGTATCTTTTTTGTTTTTTTTCCTGTTTGCATTAAATAGCTTTACTCTTGAAAAAACTCTCTCTTCAGCATGTGCTCTTACACTGCATGTGTTTATTATAATGTTATCAGCATTTTCATGATTTTCTGTTTGTATAAAGCCTTCTTGCATTAATGAGTTTATTAAACTATTTGAATCTGCCTTATTCATTTGGCAGCCATAATTTTCTAAGTAAAAATTTTTCATATTCTAATCTTTATTCGTTTTTTGATGTTTTATTTATTATTTTATTTTTTTATGAATTTGGATTTAATATCATCTATTAAAACTTCTGGAACTAAACCATCTATAGGTCCATTAAATTTAAGTATCTCTTTAATGAGTGATGAACTTATATAAGCATAATGCTCAGATGTATGTAAGAATATAGTGTCCATCTCTGGATATAATAATTTATTCATTCTTGACATTTTAAGTTCATAATATAAATCTTCACTGTCTCTTATTCCTCTAGCCAATACTCTTATATCATTTTGTTTCATATATTCTGTAACAAGCCCAGATATAGACACAATTTTTATTGTATCATTATTTCCAATCACTTTTTCAATCATCGCCTTTCTTTCTTCTATAGTGAAAGTTGGAGATTTTTCTAAGTTTACAGCCACAGATATATACACTTCTTCAAATATATCAGCAAGTCTATAGAGAACATCAAGGTGTCCCAAAGTAAAAGGGTCAAAAGTACCCGGAAATATTACTTTTCCATTTTTCATAATAGTAAATTATATACAAAAAATATATAATATCAATATAAAAGAATTATTTTATATTAATTTGTAAATATAATTTTTTTAATTTAGTTTTTTGTAGGTTGTAATTTTTATTAATATAAATTATTATTAGCACTTGATTATATAAGGAATTTATTTTTTATGAGTAAGATTTTATTGCAGATAAAAGACAAAAAGATATATTTTTTAATATCCATATTAATATTTATAGCAGATACTGTTTCAAAATATTTCATTGATAAGTATTTACAGCCTATTGTTTATAAAAATATTATTGGAGATATATTAATATTTATATATACAAGAAATTATGGAGTTTCTTTTGGGTTTCTCAATAATGTACCAGAGGTTATACAGCATATTATACCTGAGTTTTTAAAGGTTGTTGTTTTTTTAGCAATGATTGTTGTGTTTTATATAATAACTATAATAGATAAGAAAAAACAGAGAATATCTATTATTGGTTTTAGTATGGTATTAGGCGGAGCTATGGGTAATTTATTAGATAGAGTTATGAGGGGATTTGTAACTGATTTTATTAATATGGGTTTTAATTTGAATATTAGATTTCCTTGGAATTATAATATTGCTGATGCTGCCATTACTATAGGTATTGTAGTTATAGCTGTGGGAGTATTTTTCTTTAAAGAAGATTTTGATAGTACTTTTAAAAAAGCAAAAAAAGAAAATAAATAATAAATGTGTAAATTTTCAATAGAAGAAAAAGATTTAAATAAAAGACTTGATATATTTGTAAGCGAGAAATTAAATATAAGCAGGTCTCAGGTAAAAAATTATTTATCTTCAATACTAGTTAATGGTAATATAAAAAAACTTTCATATTCTCTAAAGCTTAATGATATTGTAGAGATTAATATAAAAACAGATGATAATAAAAACGAAGAAGATGATATATTAGCAGAGAATATTGATTTAGATATTTTGTATGAAGATGAATATTTATTGATTGTAAATAAGCCTTGCAATATGAGTGTTCATTGTTCTCCTTCTGAAAAGAGCGGCACTTTGGTTAATGCTTTGCTTTATCATGTGAAAGATTTTAATTTTGTTGGTGATAAGAGTAGGGCAGGCATTATACATAGATTAGATAAAGATACTTCTGGTATAATGATAGTTGGAAAAAATGCTGATATAGTTTCTGCTATTCAAGAACAATTTAAAAACAGAACAATAAAAAAGATTTATCATGCTATAGTTATAGGGGTATTGAGAGAGAATTTTTATGAGATTAATTTACCAATAGGAAGGCATAGCGTATATAGAAAAAAAATGACAGTTCGTGAAGACGGTAAGAAAGCTTTGAGTTATGTAAAAGTATTAAATAGATTTAAAAAGCATACTTTAATAGAAGTTAATATTAAAACAGGACGTACTCATCAAATAAGAGTTCATTGTTCATACAAAGGTTTTCCAGTGGCCGGTGATAAAATTTATTCTAAGAGTTATTCAAATTATAGTAATTTAATGCTTATAGCAAAGCAAATAGAGTTTACGCATCCTATTAGTGGCGAGATTATGAAATTTGAAGTTGATTATACGGATTATTTTAAGGATTTTTTGATTTCAGATGAAATTTAAAAAATAAGCCAATTGCTAAAATTACAACTGGCTTATACTAATTTTTTAAGCATATACATCTAAATTCTTTCCTAAATTATAATTTACTTTAACTGAAGTACCTTGTCCAGAAACAAATTCATTGATTCTGCTAATAGAATCAGATAAATTATACACATTAAGTCCTGCACTATACATATGTCCAGTTAATGGAAACATTTTAGATGAATAAATAGAATTAATAGATACATTCATTTTTTACCTCCAAATGTTTTATATGTATATTATCGGATTTTTAATATTGTTT
>NZ_SRZM01000310.1 GCF_019402445.1 Brachyspira pilosicoli | reverse complement strand
CAAATAATGTATTTGAACTTGCTTTAGAAGAATATTAATTAATTTTTAGCAGCTTTTATTTTATTTTTTAAAGTTTTATTTTTAGAATACAAATCATATATAACAGCAATAGCAATAATAGCTCCTCTTATTATTTGTTGTATATATGAATCTACACCAATAAGAGTCATAATATTATCTAGAAAACCAACTATAAAAGCACCCGCAATCGTTCCTTGAGCAGTTCCTAAACCACCTGAAAAACTTGTACCACCTATAACAGCAGCAGTTAAAGCTTTTAATTCATAACTAACAGCACCATTTGGAAGACCAACATTATTTCTAGACATAAATAATACACCAGCAAATCCAACAAATATACCATTAATAATAAATACTTCTATTTTAGATTTATTAACATTTATTCCTGAAGCTATAGCAGCTTCTTCATTTCCTCCTATAGCATATAACTCTCTTCCAAGTTTTTTATGAGTTAATATATACCAAGTAAGAATAACAAATAAAATTAAGAACAATACAGATATAGGTATTCCACCAGGTAAAGTTCCTTGTCCTAATACAGTATATTTTCCTATTTGGTATATATTTTGTCCATTTGTGTATTTTAAAGCAGCACCTCTAGCCATAGTAAGCATTGCTAATGTAGCAATAAACGGAGGTACTTTAAATTTAGTAATCATAATACCATTGATTAAATTGCATATAACCCCTACTATTATAGCTACCAATATTGCTAGAATCATATTATTAGTTGCTTTATATGAAGCTACAGATAATACACCAGCTAATGCTAATACACTTCCACAAGATAAGTCTATCATACCAGATATAATAAGCATAGTAGCACCACAAGCTAAAATAGTAGTTACTGCTAATTGACTTGAAATATTACTAAAATTAGCAAATGTTAAAAAGTTACTATTCAAAAAAGAAGAAACTATTATCATTATTATAAGTATAAAATATATACTATATTTACTCATCATATCACTATAAAGTTTTCTTATATCTAGTTTCATTTTTATATCTCCTCATATTTGTATTTATATAAAATTACATTGTTAAAGTTCCAGTTGCTAATTTCATTATAGTTTCTTGTGAAAATTCATCTCTATTTAACATACCAGCAATACTTCCCTTACACATAACATATATTCTATCACACATACCAATAAGTTCAGGAAGCTCAGAAGAAACAACAATCAATGTTTTTCCTTCTTTTACTAAGTCTGTCATTAATTTATAAATTTCAAATTTAGCCCCTACATCTATACCTCTTGTTGGTTCATCCATAATTAATATATCTGGAGATTCTAATATCCATCTAGCTAATAAAACTTTTTGTTGATTTCCTCCAGAAAGAGTATCAATACTAACATCATAAGAAGCAGTTTTTACATTCATTTTTTCACAGTATTTTGTTATTTCTTCATGTTCTTTACTTTTATGCCAGAATTGATTATAAAAGAATTTACTTAAACTTGCTAAAGAAACATTTTCTTTAACACTTCTACAAGGTATTATACCAAATCTTCTTCTATCTTCAGAAAGCATAGCAATTCTATTTTTTATTCCATCAGATACACTATTGATAGTTACTGCTTTACCATTTATTTTTATTTCTCCTGAAGTATATCTATCTATACCAAATATAGTTCTTACTAGTTCAGTTCTTTTTCCACCCATAAGACCAGCAAAACCTACTATTTCACCTTTTCTTGCATAAAAACTACATTTATTAAAAACATTTTCAGAATATAAATTATTTACTTCTAAAACAGTTTCTCCTATCTCAACAGTTTCTTTAGGATAATTATTTGCTAATTTTCTTCCAACCATTAATGATATAACTTTGTCTATATCAAAATTTTCTGCTTTATCAGTAAGTATAGTTTGCCCATCTCTTAAAATTGTAATATCATCGGCTATTTTAAAAATTTCATCCATTTTATGGGAAATATATATTATAGAAGCACCTCTTGATTTTAACTCTTCAATTTTGGCAAATAATTTATCCACTTCTTTATTTGTAATAGCAGAAGTAGGTTCATCCATAATAAATATTTTAGCATTATTAGCTATAGATTTTATAATTTCTAACATTTGTACATCAGAAACTGTCAATTCTTTTAATTTAGTAGTTGGAGAATAATTTAATCCTTCTTGTTCCAAAAGATTTTTAATATCTTTTCTTATTTTTTTCCAATTAATTGTACCCAAAGAAGTCATCGGCCAATCACCTAAAACTAAACTTTCTTCTACAGTCATTTCAGGAACATAATTCAATTCTTGGAAAATCATAGATATGCCTAATTTTTTTGCTTGTATAGGATTTTTTATTTGTACAACTTTACCATCTATTTCTATACTTCCTATATCTGCCTTATATATACCATTAATAATTTTCATTAGAGTAGATTTTCCTGCACCATTTTCACCACATAAAACATGAACTGTACCTTTTCTAACAGCAAAATTAATATCTTTAAGTGCCTGTACACCTGGAAAAGATTTATATATATGAGAAACTTTTAATCTATATTCTTCTTGCATACTTTATAACCTTAAAATATTTTTATATTTTAGGAGGTATTAATATTTTTATAATACCTCCTATATATTATTATAAACTATTAACTTATAGCTCCAGTTTTTTTGTACATTTCTATATACTGATCAACATTTTCTTTTGTTACTAAAGGGTTATCAATATCTGTATCTATTTGAGTAGCTTCTTTTGTAACTAATTTATTTACAGTATCTAGTATTTTTGTTGACAAATCATAAGCACTTTGCATACAAGTAGAAGTCATTTTTCCTTCTTTGATTAAAAGACAAGCTTCAGCTGTTCCATCTACACCATATACTAATAAATTATCAAATTTAGGATTTCCTTTTACAGCTTCTAAAGCACCAGCAGCCATATTATCATTCATAGAAATAACAGCATCTATTTTATCATTAGCTTGTACCCAAGTTTCCATAAAACTTAAAGCTTCATCTTTATTCCAATTTGCAATTTGTTCACCTACAATTTTTACATCTGGACGTTTATCAAAGAATTCTATTTGCCAACTTCTTCTTCTTTCATCAGCATGGAAGTTACCTGGAGGGCCGTTTAATACTACAACATTAGCACCTTGAGGAATTTGTTCTAAAGCAGCTATAGCATTTACTGCTGCTTGTTTGTACGGGTCAGCATCTACTGAAGAAGCACCTGCTATACCAGCAATTCTAGCATTTGTAGTTAAACAAATTATTCCAGCAGCAACAACTTTTTCAGCATAAGGTCTTTGAGCTTCTCCATTATTTGGCTGTATAATGATAACATCATATTTGTTTATTATAGCATTTTCTATTAAGCTATTTTCAACGTCATCATTAGCTTGTCCATCAAATATGTCTACAACAATATTAGGGTATTTTGCAGCTTCTTCTTTGATAGAGTTAGCCAACCAAGCAGCAAAAGAATCTGCTTGAGCCCTTGCTATATATGCTACTCTTATCTTTCCATCTGTGTTTCCAGAAGAAGAAGATTCTTGAGCAGACTTATTACAGCCAGATATTGTAAACAACATCATAGCTGCTACAACAAAAAATAACAATAACTTTTTGCTCATTTTTTACTCCTTAAAATTAATTTATTAAATTATAATATTTAATAGCAAATCAAAAAACAATAATATCCACCATCCACTATAATATTACTTCCTAATATTGTATCATAAAGTATTAAATAGCAGATAATTTATTTAAATAACTCATAATACTACACTATTAAATAATTACATTTTGATTACTGTTTTTACTATATTAGCTTTATCATTAACACTATCATCTAGTCCCCTCTGTAAATCGCTAAAGTTATAAGTATTAGTAACTATATTTTTTATATTAATAGCTCCGCTTTCTATAGCATCTATACATAATGGGAACATATGTCTGTATCTAAATACTGTTTTAAATGTTAATTCTTTATCTAAAGACATACCAACATTCATGTTTATCATACCTGTTTTACTATATCCAACTAAAACAATAGTAGAACCTTTTTTTGCAAATTGTATAGCCTGATTTGTTGTTGCCTCAACACCAGCAGTTTCTATAGTAAGATCACTTCCTTTACCATCTGTTAATTCTAAAACTCTTTTTACTACATCTTCTTTAGAAGCATCTATAACTCCAGTTGCTCCCAATTCTAAAGCCTTATCCAAACGCTTTTTTATCACATCTATAACATATACTTTAGATATTCCACAAGCTTTTAAAGCTAACATAGAACATAATCCAATACATCCAGTACCAGTAACAAAAGCAGTTTGTCCTATTGTGGCATTACCCTGTCTAGCGGCATGCATTCCAACTGCCAAAGGTTCTATTAAAGCCCCCTCAACTGTAGAAATTTTCTCTGGAAGTTTAAAAGACAATGATTCAGGATGAGCAACATACTCTTGAAATACACCATCTACTGGAGGAGTTGCAAAAAAGATAACATCTGGACATAGATTATATCTTCCTGTCCTACAAAATTCACATTCACCACAAGTCTTACCCGGTTCTAAAGCAACTCTATCACCAACTTTCAAATGTTTTACTTTTGAACCTATTTCTACTACTGTACCACTACATTCATGCCCCAAAACAAAAGGTGTTTTTACAATAAAATTCCCAATAGCACCATGTTCATAATAGTGTAAATCAGAACCACATACTCCTATATATTCTAATTTAACTAATACTTCATCATTTTTAGGTTTTGGTATTTCTCTTTCTGTAAATTCTATCTTTTTTAGATCAGTCATTATTGCGACTTTCA
>NZ_SRZM01000031.1 GCF_019402445.1 Brachyspira pilosicoli | reverse complement strand
TTTAATAGAATATTAAACTTTTTTATTTAAAAAAATAGAGATAAAAAATAAAGAATAGGAATTATGATATAACTCCTATTCTTTTTTATTGCATATTTTATTATTTATAAAATTTATTTAGCTAATTTAGCATAATAAAACTTATGAGCACCAAGAGGGTCAAATATAACACCAGATAATTTTTTACTAATCATTATAGGGTCAGTGTAGAAATAAAGAGGAATTAACCCCATATCATTCATAAGTATATCTTCTGCTTCATGCATAGCTTTCATTCTAATATCTTGGTCTATAGTAGACATAGCAAGTTTTAATTTATCATCATAATTTTTATTAGAATAACCGCCATTGTTCTGTACGCTATAGCTTAAGAATACTCCAAGGAAACTCATAGGGTCATTATAATCAGCTATCCAACCATGGCGAGCAATCATGTAGTTTTTATTTTGTCTAGTATCTTGGAAAGTAGCCCATTCTTCTTGAGCTATAGTAGAATCTATATTTAAATTCTCTTTCCACATTTGCTGCACTGCTTCAAATATCTGTATATGTTCACCAGAATTTGATTTGAACTCTATTACAGGAAATCCATCACCATTAGGATAACCAGCTTCAGCAAGTAGTTTTTTTGCCTCTTCTATATTCTTTTGATAATCTTCTGATTTTATGCTATAATAATCGCCTCCAACTTCTCTAAAATCTCCATTAACATCATTAACACCACTAGGCACCCAAGCACTTGCAGGAAGCTGTCCGCCTCTTGTAACTTGTTCTACTAAATAATTTCTATCTATTGCCAAAGTTAAAGCCTTTCTTACTTTCACATCTTTTAATACACTATTTGTAATATTAATACAATAATAATATGTGCCTAAATATGGTGATATATGCATTAAACCTTCGCTTTGTAATGTTTCTATATCTTGAAGAGGAGGGTTATTTCCAAAATGTATAGAACCTTCTTTTATACCAGCAACAGCAGCTGTACCATTTTGCATAAGTATAAACACCAATTTTTCTGGTATTATATTTTCACTATTCCAATAATTAGTATTTTTTATCATTACAAGTCTGTCATCAGTTCTTCTTTCTACTAAAGTGAAAGGACCATTGCCTATATATGTGTCTGGTGAAAGAGTCCAATTATCTTTATTTTCTTCTATTATATCTTTTCTAACAGGGTAGAATGTAGGAAAAGCAGCAAGCTCTAAGAAATAAGCAGTAGGGGCATTTAACTTTACTTCAAGAGTTTTTTCATCTATAGCTTTAATACCTAAATCTGTAACAGGTTTTTTGCCAGAATTAATATCCATAGCATTTAATACAGGCTCAAATTGATAAGCATATTCAGAAGCTGTAATTGGATCAACAGCCCTCTGCCAAGAATAAACAAAGTCTTCAGCTGTAATTTTTTTGCCGTCAGACCATTTAGCATTTTCTCTTATATGGAATGTATAAGTTAAACCATCTTCACTTATATCCCAGCTTTCTGCAACGCCTGGTATTATTTTGTTTTCTTTATCTCTAGTAGCTAAACCTTCAAAAGCATGCTGAATATATATGCTTCCATCTACTGTAGAGTTTAATGCAGGGTCTATAGTTTTTGGTTCTGGACCTACATTAATATATATTGCTCCTTCATCTGCTTTATTTCCGCCACAAGAGATTGATACAATCATTAAAACAGATAAGAGTAATAAAGTTAAATGTTTCATAATTTTTTATTCTCCTATTTTTTTATATTAATTTTTATTATATTTTGTATGATGATATTGTCAATTATTTTATGAAATTAGTATGTATTTTTATAGTTCATTATTTTTTCTTCTGCATTTTTAAAATATCTATCATAAGCTTTTTTACAATAATTTTCATGTTTACTTTTTTGACTTGTCGGAGGGTTTTCAAATTTATAAGGTCCGTTTACTTTCCAAGCGGTGAGTATTCCTATATTGATAGCATCCACTGGGCATCTAAAAGCACAGCTTGCACACATAACACATTTATTTTTAAACTTAATGTTTCCATTATCATCATTATAAATATTATTAACAGGACATTTTTTTACACATAAATTACAATGAGTACATATGTTTTTTACTTTAAAAAGGTTGCCATTAATTTTCATAGCAGGGTGCTCTATTCTAAAAAGAAAAGCAATAAATCTTCCTAATGGAAATTTTTTAAGAAATACTTGTTTATTTTCTAATATCTCTTTTAAATCTATAGCACATAATTGTTTAGCAACTTTCCACATCTTTGAAGCCATCTCATCAGTATGTCTAAATACCAAATTATAAGGCATAACATAATGATACTCATTTGTAAGTATATATCCTTTTTTATTTAATCTAGCCATTAAAGGTTCTGATGAAATGTTATTTATTGATAGAGGTTCTCCGGAAGTTTTTAATATAAATATTTTTTTATCTTTAGTTTTTGGAAATAATTTTATTAAATCAAAAATTGGATATGGGGCATTAAATCCATGAATAGGGTAGGCTAACCCTACATAATTATAATCATTTGGGTTTGGTAAATTATCAAAATTGTCTGTAACTTTATATATAGTTATATTTATATTATTCTCTTCAAAATTTTTTTTATATTCGTTTACAACTTTTTCTGTATTACCTGTACCAGAAAAATAGTATATTATTGCATTTTTATTCATATTATTATAAACGCCTTTATATTTTTAATTTAATTTATTATAACAAAAAAATATAATATTTAAAGTTTAATTATATTTAAGAGTTTTACATATTAGACATGCTTGACTTTTGCTAATAAATGGTTAAAATATAAGTAAAGATTAGGATATACTTTATATTATGAATTTCAAATTAACTTTTATAACACTCATCAGTTTAATTTTTATTTCTTGTTATAGTCCATTTTTTATCACAGACACTGAAGGGTTTTCTGTATACAGAGCTTCTTCATCTGGAAGCAGTTTATCTTCAGATTTTATAAAAGCTAGTATTGTTCAAGAAACAGAAAATTTAATTGTATATGTAGAAAAGGGTGAGAGTTATAATTCTAGCAGTTTAGATTTAGTTTGTAATGAATTTGAAAAACATTATAATAAAGAAAAATCAATTTATGGTAATCATACAGATGTTGATAATAATGGTAAGATTATTATTCTATTTTTAGATTTAAATCCTGAATCTGGCAGCAGTTCTATACTTAATGGATATTTTAATCCTGCTGATTTAATAGATGGTCAGGGCAATAACGCTGATATGCTTTATATGGATTTGGGTGGGCTTAATAGTAATCCATATTATATGGCTGGTACAATATTGCATGAATTACAGCATTTGATAAATTATAATGTTAATGTATTAGGAAATGGAAGAGAGATGGATGTGTGGCTTAATGAGGCTTTATCAGAATCCACTTCTGTTTTGTTTAATGAAACTACTATAAATAGTAGAAATAAGGAATTTAACAATATTAATTATTATTGTTTTTATACTTGGGATTTACCAATAAATGTATTTGCTAATTATCCTTCTGCTTCTGTTTTTATGAATTGGTTATATATTAGAAGCGGATATAGTGAAGAGATATTTAAAAATATTGCTAGTTCAAAAACTGTTTCATCATATAATAGAGTTTTGTCTTATGTAACTGCAATTTCATCTACTTGGGATAGTTTACTTCTTCAATGGATAGATGATGTTAACAGTGGGCTTGTTTCAGGTGCTAGAATTAATAAAATTACAAATAATTATGCATATATACCTTTATATCCAGGTGCTTTGTTAGTTTTTAAATCATCTAGCATAGGAAGTGTTGACACTGGCAATACTCTTCTAAAAACTAAGCAAAATGGTGATTCATTGATATTATTAAATAGTGATACATATGTTGGCAATTATCCTACTGCTATAAATATTACATTTGGTTCAAGCAGTAGTTCTATTTTAAGGAGTGCAAAATCATCAGCACAAACTAATTCTTATTTGGAAGTAATAAGTAATACTAAACCTAAATATAGAAATATATTACTAAAATAAATTAGAGTAATAATTACATATTAAAAAAGGAGCTTCAATTAATATTGAAACTCCTTTTGTTGTTTTTTTATAATTATTATTAATAACTTATAGTTTCGCCTCTTTCATGAACTTCCAAGAATCTAAGTAATTCAGCTTTTACTTCTTCTGCAGTAGATAAAGTTAGAACTCTTTTAGCAAGCATAGCACATTCGCTTTTGTCTAAAGAGATAATCATTTTCTTAACTTCAGGCACAGATATAGCTGACATAGAAAATACATCAAGTCCTAAACCAAATAGTAAAGGCACAGCAAGTAAATCACCAGCAAGTTCTCCGCACATTGATATAATAATACCATTAGCATGTGCTCCATCTATAGCCATTTTTATAGCAATAAGTACAGAAGGGTTATAAGGGTCGCATATAGAAGCAATTTTTTCATTACCTCTGTCAGAAGCCAAAGTATATTGGGTTAAGTCATTTGTACCTATAGAGAAGAAATCAGATTCTCTAGCAAAAGCTTCAGCTCTAAATACTACAGAAGGTGTTTCTATCATCATTCCTAACTCTAAAGCTTCATTGAAAGCTATATTTTCTTTCATGAGTTCTAATTTACATTCATTGAATATATTTTTAGCCTTTCTTAATTCTTCTATAGATACAATCATAGGAAGCATAACTTTTATTTTACCAAAAGCAGAAGCTCTAAGCAAAGCTCTAAATTGAGTTTTTATAATAGCAGGTTTATCTAAACATATTCTCAAAGCTCTCCAACCCAAAGCAGGGTTTTCTTCTTTTGGCATTTCTAAATAAGGCAAATATTTATCTCCGCCAATATCCATAGTTCTTATTGTAACGGTATGACCGCTCATAGCCTCAGCAACTTCTTTATATGCCTTGAATTGCTCTTCTTCTGTAGGAAAGTTTGTATTTTCCATAAAAAGAAACTCTGTTCTATAAAGCCCTATTCCATCAGCACCGTTTTTTAATACACCACCTAAATCTGCAGGAGAACCAATATTAGCATAAACTCTGATTTTTGTACCATCTTTTGATATAGCATCTCTATGAGCATATTCTTTTAATAAAGCTCTCTGCTTATCAAATTCCTCTTTTAACTTTTCTGAATCTTCTATAGATTTTTCAGTTGGATTTATAATTACACCACCAGTATTACCATTTAATATGATAATATCTTCATTTTTTATATCTTTTATTATTTCACCAATACCAACAACAGCAGGAATCTCTAATGATCTAGCCATAATAGAAGTATGAGAAGTACGTCCACCTATTTCTGTAATAAAACCTAATGTATTATCTAAATCTAAATTAGCAGTGTCTGATGGTGTTAAATCTCTTGCTACAACTATTGAATTTTCAGGAAGAGTTGATAAATCTAAAATTTTCTCACCTCTAATATTTCTTATCCATCTTTCTGCTATATCAGTTAAATCATTAGCTCTTTCTCTTAAATATTCATCTTCCACTTCAGATAAAATTTGTTTGTATACTTCTATTCCTTTTGATAAAGCATAATCAGCAGCAACTTTATCATCTGTAATAATACCATTTACTTCTTCTAATAAATCTTCGTCCTCAAGTAAGGTGATATGTGCATCAAATATACTAGCCTTTTCTGCAGAAACTTTTTTAGATGCTATTTCTCTTATTTTTTCAAGCTGTTCTTTAGTTTTATTTCTAGCCTCAAGGAGTTTGATTTTTTCTTGATCTGGATCTTTACATGGACATTTATTAAGCTCTATTTTTTTAGGGTTAAATATATAAATTTTACCTATTGCTATACCGGGAGACACCCCAATACCAGTTATTCTTTTTTCCATAAGTTATTTTCCAAAAAATAATATTAATCTTTTAAAGTAGCTAAAAACTCTTCTATTTTTTTCAAAGCTTCTTGTTCATTTTCTCCATCACAATATATAGTTAAAACAGAACCTTTCTTTACTCCGAGTGATAATACTTTTAAAAGTGATGAAGCATTAACTTTTTTACCTGCTTCATTTTCTATTTCTACTTTACAATTAGTTAAAGTTTTTATAAATGTAACAAATTCATTACCAGGTCTTGCATGAAGACCTGTTTCATTTTGTATAGTAACTTGGCCTTTAGTCATATAAACTCCTTTTTTTACATATTCTATATTAAAGTATAGCAGTTTTTTGTGTTTTGTCAAATAAGAAATATTTTAGTACAAAAAAGGTATTATATCTATATATAATAGGTGTGGATTATAACATAAAAATTACTTTCTTCCATAATGAGTATCTATCATATTAAAATATATACCCTGTAATACTAAGTATGGGTATATTTTACATTTTAATAGTTTTAAATTTGATATACCGCCTGTAAGAAATATTTTACTTTTTATATTATATTTTTCTTTTATTGCCTTTTTTATCTCTGAAGCACTATAATTAACTGCCCCTATTGTATTATAAATAGAACCTGCAACTAATGCATCTTGAACATTATTATTAATAGGATTTGGAAGGTCTGCAATTTCTCCTATTTGAAAATAAGGTAGAGAAGTTTTTCTTGATAATGCAAAAGAACTAGTTTTAGTACCAGGCATAATCATTCCGCCTAAGAATACAAAATCTGAAAGCATAATACTTATTGTAGTAGCTGTACCCATATCTATAACAATAGAAGCATACTTATTTTCTTCACTATAGCCTTCTAAACATATAGAAGCATAGGTTGAAAGTATTCTATCTATACCAACAGATTCTTTTGGTTCATACATATTGTCTTTTAATTGTATATCTTTGTGTGTAACTCTATATACATCTTTTTTTAATATGTCTTTAACTGATGAAACAAACATATCATTTACTTTAAAAGATACGCTGCTGTAAAAAACTTTATCAATTTTTCCATCAAAATTTTCTTTTATCTCTCTTAAAGTTTTAAATAACCCCAAAGCATTATGTTCATTAGCATTAAAATATATTGGATTATGGTCATCATCAAATATAGCTGATTTTATTCTAGTATTTCCAATATCTCCTATTAAATACATAGCTAAGCCTCATTATTAATATTATTGCTTTCTAAAAAATTTCTAGTTTTTTCTATCAAAATTTCCTTTTCATTTAGATCAGGTTCATCTAATATTAAATCTAAGAGATAATTAAGTATTTTACCTATCATAGGACCTTGCTTCAAATTAAACTCTCTAATTAAATCATTTCCATCAATTTTTAAATCTTTTACAGTGATAGCATTTTCTGCTTCTATAATTTTATCTATTCTTGCTAAAAGTTTTGGTATAGCTTTACTTTCTTTATCTTTTCTATTACCGCTTCCAATTCTATCAGCCTCTCTTAATTTTAATAAAGGCTTAATGTTTTCAACTCCAACAGCACGCATAAACCTTCTAACAGCTCCGTCAGTCCACTCATCTTGATAATAAAACATATGCTGCCTTACTAAAAGCGTAACAAACTCTATTTCGGCATTAGAATATTTTAATCTTTTCATTATTTTTTTAGCAACAGAACTCCCTACAACCTCATGATTATAGTAGACAGGGTCCTCTTGCTTTGATACTTTTTTTTGAACCATAGGCTTAGCAATATCATGGAATAATGCAGCAAGTCTCACTAATAAAGTTAATTGGTCATTTTCCAATGGTTCCACAGCCTGTATTGTATGAAGTATATGATAGTAAACATCATATTTATGAAACTTGTTTTGATTAACACCAAAGCCTTGCATTAACTCTGGCAGTATTAAAGGAAGAACTCCTGTTTTTCTAAGAAGTTCTATACCTCTAAAAGGATTATTTGATAAAAGTATTCCATTAAACTCTTCTCTTATTCTTTCAGATGCAATAGAGGCAAGCATACCTGTAGAATGACATATAGCTTCAAAGGTTTCTTTTTCTATTTCAAAGTCAAGTTTTGTAGCAAATCTAATAGCCCTCATTATTCTAAGACCATCTTCAGTAAATCTTTCATATGGATTACCAACAGAACGCACAATTTTTCTTTTTATATCTTTCATTCCGTCAAACATATCTATAAGTGTGCCGTCTAATACATTATATGCCATAGCATTAATAGTTAAATCTCTTCTAGGCAAATCTTCTTCTATACTAGATGCATATTCTACTTTATCTGGGTGTCTTCCATCGCTATAATTGCCATCGCTTCTGAAAGTAGTTATTTCTACATGCATATCTTCTATTATTACTAGTACAGTTCCATGCTTTATACCTGTTGGAACCGTGTATTTAAACAATCTTTGCACATCTTCTGGTTTTGCATCTGTGGTGATGTCGTATTCATGAGGAGTTATACCCATTATAGAATCTCTAACGGCACCTCCTACAAGAAAGCATTTGAAACCTTCTATGTGTAAGATTCTAGCTATTTCTTTTACTGCATGCGGTATGTTTGTAAATATTTTTTTCACTAATTGCTATCCAACTTTTTTTACTTTATTATTCTTTATAGTATATACAATTTTTATCTTATTACAAATTTATAAACTAATAAAACGAAATCATTATATTGATAAAACAATAAAAGTCAAATATATATTAATAAAAATTTATTTATTAACTTCAATATTTCTAGTAGCAACTATATTAACACCAGCAGCATTTTGTACAACAATATCTCCTATATGAATAGGTGCTTGAACCTCTATATTTTTTAAAGCTGCTAAACATTCATTAATTTTTGATTTGTCTATAGGTTCTTTAGTTTTTACAGGAAGCATTTTTAATTTTCCATTTTTTACTTTTACTATAGAAGTAACCATTCTTACAGGACGAACAACTTCATCTCTAGCATAAGTGTCACCTCTTTTACAAGTGTTTCCGCTTACACTTAAAACACTACTTCCTTCTAACTCTACAGACAAAGCACAGCCCATAGGGCAGCATATACAAGTTAATTCTTTTTTTTCCATAATTAATTAATCCTTATATATTTTTTATTGTTTGTTATTTATTAAATTAATTAAATAAGTCTAAATCTCCCATCATATTTTTAAGCATTATTTCAATTTTTGGCATATGTTCAGCTATAGTGAAACCAACAATATCTTTTTCTTTTGCAATATCATTTATTATTTTTACTACTTCGTTTATCTTCATTCCATTTGGAGAAACGCCTACTGCAGCTATTATCTCATTAGGCTCAAGCACATCCAAATCAAAATGTATAAAAACTTTAGAAACATTAAATTTTTTTAGCCAATTTATTATATTTTCGCTTGAAGCTTCTTCAGGAGCAAAATGAGGTATTCCGTATTCTTCTTGACGTTTTTTTATATCATCTCTTTCCCAATCTCTAAGCCCTACAAATAATATTCTATCAGATGAAATTTTACTTGGAAGTATAGAGCTTATCTCTTTATCAACATTACCCATACAAGAGCTAACAGCCATAGCATGATATCCTGCATAAGTATTATCTTCAGGCAAAGTAATATCAGGGTGAGCATCTATCCAAATTAAAGCAACATCATTATCATATTTTTTATTTAAATATGTAAAAGGCACTACACTAACAGAACATTCCCCTCCGAAAGTGATTATTTTATCAGGATTATTTTTATTCAAAATATCCAATGCATTTTTAGTTTGGGATACTATAAAATCATAATCCATAATGCCATTTTTTATTTCTCTGTTTTTTATATCCAAAGAAACAGGAACTTCTAAAGTTTCATGATTATTATTTTTAGGTGCAAGTATGCTTAATAATTTTGCTCCAAGATAATAACCTCTTGAAGAATCTTCAGGTTTTAGTTCAGATATCCAATGAGATATAATTCCACCTTGCCACTGAGGATAAATTAATCTTATAGTTTTACTCATATAAATAGCCTCTTTTTAATATTTTTAATGCTTTTCATTATACATCATAAAAATTGTTATTTAAAAACTTTAATTATCCTCTATCTTAAACTCAATATTTTTTAAGCCTTCTTTTGAAAGCATAGATTTATCAAGTTTCACAGTCTCCATTTCTCCAGGAGCAAATATCAAATGCTTTTTATGTATCACTCTCTCGCCGTCAAAATAGACATTAAGGAATTTATTTTGAAATATATTACTTACTCTAAATCTTACCATTACATGGTCGTCTACATTATCAGCATTAATCATAGAAGGAACAGTATATCTCACTCCATTAGAGCCTTTTAGTGAAATAGAGTTTTTATCATCTCTTCTTTTGTTTTTAAGAACATAAGAGGCAGCACTACTACCTGCAGTTTCAGCCTCTTCAGATACAAAGTCTACTAAGTCATGAACATGAAGCACATTGCCGCAAGAGAATACTCCGTCAATATTAGTCTCTAAACTTTCATTAACTATAGCTCCAGAAGTAATAGGGTTAATTTGAACTCCAATCTCTTTTGAAAGCTCATTTTCAGGAATAAGCCCAACAGATAAAAGCAAAGTATCGCAGGAATAATATTCTTCAGTGCCTTTAATAGGCTTTATATTCTCATCAACTTTAGCTATAGTAACACCTTCAAGTCTTTCTTTTCCCTTAATATCTATAACAGTATGACTAAGTTTAAGAGGTATGCCGAAATCGTCCAAACATTGAACTATATTTCTTTTAAGACCTCCGGAGAATGGAAGTATCTCAGCTACCACTTTTACTTTAGCACCTTCAAAAGTCATTCTTCTAGCCATAATAAGCCCTATATCACCAGAACCAAGTATTACAACTTCCTTACCAGGCATATATCCTTCAATATTAACTAAATGCTGAGCAGCACCAGCAGAAAATATACCTGCAGGTCTAAATCCTGGTATATTTAAAGCCCCCCTTGAGCGTTCACGACAACCCATAGCAAGTATTACAGCCTTAGCATTAATCTCAATTAAACCTTCTTCCTTATTTATATAAGTAATCTTTTTAGTTTTGTCATCGTTAAGAGCAATGTCCAAAACCATAGTATTAAGTTTATAATTGATATTTAAATCAACAACTTTTTCTATAAATCTATAAGCATATTCAGGTCCTGTAAGCTCCTCACCAAATCTATGAAGCCCAAAACCATTATGTATGCATTGATTGAGTATGCCTCCAAGAACCTCATCACGCTCTAAGATAAGCAAATTATCTATTCCATTTTCTTTAGCAGAAATGGCAGCGGCAAGTCCAGCAGGACCGCCTCCTATAACAACAACATCATAAGATTGCATTTTTACTCCTTAAATCAAAACAAATAATTATATTGTTTTTAATTTAATACTAACAAACTCTAAATCAAAAAGTTTCCTTGTCATAGCCAATAACTATTTCAGAACCCTTACCGCATTTTGTAATAGTTATAGGTGAAACATTAAGCTCCCTAGCTAATATCTCTATAATCTTAGGAGAACAGAAACCGCCCTGGCATCTTCCAAGCCCAGCACGTACACGCCTTTTTACTCCGTCAATAGATTTAGCTCCTATTGGGCTTTTTATAGCTTCTACTATTTCTCCCTCTGTAACCTTCTCGCATCTGCAAATAATATGCCCATATAAAGGATTTTCTTTTATAAGTTTATTTTTCTCTTCATTAGAAAGAGCATTGAAATGTGTGATTCCTTTTCTCTTTTCTATAAAGTTTTCTTTCTTCTCGAAGTTTCCTTTTTTACTTACTATATCAGCAACCATAACCCCAATAGCAGGAGAAGAAACAAGTCCAGGAGATTCTATTCCAGCACAATCAAAGAATCCTTTACAGTCTTCAAGTTCTTTTATAATAAATTCATGATTATCCTCATGAGGACGAAGTCCGCAAAATGAAGTAATAACTTTATTGTAAGGAATATTTTTAACTGTCATTTTAGATTTCTCTATAATCTGAGCAAGCCCTTCAGCAGTTGTGTTTAATCCCTCTTTATCTTCTATATCAATGGCAGTAGGTCCAAGCATTATATTACCATGAGCTGTTGGTGTAACCAAAATACCTTTTCCTAGTTTTGTAGGTAAAGCAAATATTGTAGAAGTAACAAGATTATCAACTTCCTTATCAAGTAATATATAATCTCCTCTTCTAGGAGTTATATGTATTTTATTTTCACTCATCATGTTATGGAACTTATCAGCATAAACACCTGCAGCATTTACAATATATTTTGCTTTTATAGTGCCGTTATTAGTTTCTACTTCAAAAGTGCCGTCAGAGAGTTTTTTAATATCAATTACTTCAGTGTAAAATTTAAACTCTACTCCATTAGCATAAGCGTTTTCAGCATAAGCAATATTTAATATAAAAGGGTCAACTATACCTCCAGTAGGAGCATACAAAGCAGCACATACATTGTCATTTAAATTAGGCTCTCTTTTATGAACCTCTTCTCTGTTTAATATTTGAAGTCCTTCAACTCCATTTTTTATTCCTCTGTCATATATAGCCTGTAAATTGGGAATATCCTCTTCATTAGTACAAACTACCAATGAGCCATTTTGTTTGAAAGGCACATCAAGGTCTTCTGCTATTTTTTTCATCATCTTATTGCCCAATACGTTTAGCTTAGCCATAAGTGAACCATTAGCAGCATCAAACCCTGCATGCACTATTCCGCTGTTAGATTTTGAAGTGCCAGAGCAAACATCTTCACCTCTTTCAACAACACATATATTAGCCTTATATCTCGAAAGCTCACGTGCCGCAGAAGTACCAGATACGCCAGCACCTATAATTAGTACATCATACATAATATATATTTCCTCTATTTTTATATTTAATTACAAAAAATAATAAAAAATTATAATGCCCAACCTTTAGCTCTTTCAACAGCCTTTTTCCACCCCATATATTTTTTATGACTTTCTTCTTCAGAAAGTGAAGGTATAAACTCTCTTTCTAATTTCCATTTATTAGATATTTCATCTTTATCCTTCCAAAATCCAACAGCAAGACCAGCTAAATAAGCAGCACCTAAAGCAGTAGTTTCTGTAATTTGTGGGCGAAGAACTTTGGTATTAATGATATCCGCTTGAAATTGCATTAAAAAATTATCCCTGCAAGCCCCACCATCTACTTTTAATGAAGATAGTTTTACTTTACTATCTGCCACCATTGCATCAATAACATCTTTACTCTGATAAGCAATAGCCTCTTCTGCAGCCCTTATAATATGGCTTCTATTAACACCTCTTGTTATACCTACCAAACACCCTCTTGCATACATATCCCAATAAGGAGCACCCAAACCAACAAATGCAGGCACTAAATAAACTCCATTTGTGTCTTTTACTTTGGTAGCAAAATATTCAGTGTCTTTTGCATCATGAAGAAGCCTTAATTCATCTCTTACCCACTGTATAACGGCACCAGCTATAAATACAGAACCTTCTAAAGCATATTCTATTTTTCCATTATAACCTATCCCTATAGTAGTGATTAGTCCATTCTTACTTAAAATGAAGTTTTCTCCAATATTCATAAGAATAAAACTTCCTGTACCATAAGTGTTTTTTGTATCTCCCTTATTAAATCCTGCTTGTCCAAATAATGCAGATTGTTGGTCTCCTGCTATGCCTGATATAGGAACTTCTTTTCCATTAATATTGGCATATCCGTAGATGCAAGAAGAATCTTTTACTTCTGGAAGCATACTCATAGGAATCTCTAATTCTCTTAAAATATTCTCGTCCCATTTTAAGTCTTTAATATTATATATCATAGTTCTTGAGGCATTAGTATAATCTGTAACATGTACCTTTCCACCTGTAAGTTTCCATACTAGCCAAGTGTCTATTGTACCAAAAAGTAATTCTCCTTTATTAGCCTTTTCTCTTGCACCAGGCACATTATCAAGTATCCATTTTATTTTAGTACCTGAAAAATAAGCATCAACAACTAAACCAGTATTTTCTCTTATATATACATCAATACCTTTTTGTTTTAATTCATCACAAATAGGTGCAGTTCTTCTACATTGCCAAACTATAGCGTTATAAATAGGTTCTCCCGTATTTTTATCCCAAACGACTGTAGTTTCTCTTTGATTAGTTATACCAATAGCTGCTATTTCTTCTGGTTTAACTCCTGCAATCTGTATAGCTTCCTGCAAAACTCCAAACTGAGTAGCCCATATTTCTGAAGCGTTATGTTCAACCCAACCTTCATGAGGATAAATTTGTGTAAATTCTTTTTGTGCAACTGATACCATATTCTGATCATAATCGAATACTATTGCCCTACTACTTGTCGTTCCTTGATCTATTGCAACTACGTATTTTGACATAATTAATCTCCTTTATTTTATTATTTAGAAAGTATATTCCCTATTGTAACATCATAAACAATAGCTCCAAAAATTCCACCAACTATTGGCCCTATTATTGGAACTAGCCATATACTACTACCACCTGTAAAACCATTATTTTTAAATCCTACAATAACAGTAAATACTCTAGAAGCTAAATCGCGAGCAGGATTAATAGCATAACCATTCATAAATCCCAATGATATACCTATAACTACTATTATAATACCAACTATAATAGGACCTAAATTAGCACCAATAGGAGCATTATTAGCATCTCCTGTAACTAGTATTAGAAATACTAATATAAATGTAGCTATCACTTGATTTATAAATCCATATAAAAAACCAGGTACTGTTGGAAAAGTAGTAAATACCTCTGCAGTAGTTTCAAAATGAGGATCAACTTCTATCCATTTTCCATAATAAATAGCAAACACTGTAGCAGCTCCAATAAAAAAACCTATTACTTGGGCTAATATATAATACCAAACTTTAGACCATAAAAATCTTCCTGTTGTAGCTAAAGCAAGTGTAATAGCAGGATTTAAATGAGCCCCACTTATTTTACTAGAAGCGTATATACCAAATATAACTCCAACTCCCCAAACAAAATGTATATTTACAGGATAATTGTTTTTTCCTATAACTATAGAAGCCATTACCCCAAATCCAAATAATGCTATAAACATAGAGCCTATTATTTCTGCTAAAAATTCTGATTTTTTAGTATACATAATATATCCTCCATAATCTATATATTTATTTTTTAATTTATACCACCAACTCTATATTGCTCACATACAGGACATCTCTTTGGTGCTTTATTCTCTGTATGTACATAGCCGCATTTTTGACATTGCCATTTCAAAGCTTCATCACTTTTTTCTCCTAAAAAATCTTCAAACATCTTTTTATGACTTGCTTCTATTTTTGCTACATGTTCAAATAGTATAGCTATATCATTAAATCCTTCTTCTTTTGCAGTTTTCGCAAAGTTTAAATACATTTCTGATGATTCATAAGTTTCTCCAGATATGGCATCTTTTAGATTTTCTTCTTTAGATAGTATTCCATGATAACGCTCAAACCATAATTTGCCATGTTCTTGTTCATTTCTTGATGCCTTTTCAAATGCTAATGCTAAACTTTCCATTTTATCTTCTCTTGCCTTTTGAGCATAATATATATATTTGCATCTTGCCATTGCCTCTCCAACAAAAGCAGTCTTTAAATTCTCACTAGTTTTTGAGTTTTTTAAATCCATATTACTATCCTCCATTAAAAAAAATATTAATATTTCATAGTTAATAGTATAGAAAATTTTATTACTGAAATAAATATTCACCTATAAAAAATGATTTTTTTATTCTTTTTTTATTTACAAAAAAAAATAAAAATAATACTAATAGAATAGGAAAATACATAAGGGTGGTATGGTTTATTTATATGTAATTTAACTAAAAGTGGGATAAAATCATATTTATTATAATTATAAATATGATATATACCTATACCTACTATATCTATAATTATGGAATCTTTGATAAATTTTAATAATACATTTTATACGTTTTTTAGCTTTTGTTTTTCTTACAGCAGCATTTCTTAGATTTACCAGAGCAGCCGCATTCTTTCTTTACTATTTTCTTTCTTAACGAAAAAAACATTATAATTATTGCTATTAGTATTATTATGGGTATTACTATTAAATCTATCATTATTAAATATGCTCCTATATTTGTTAGTGTATTCTAACAAAATATTGAAACTTGTCAATATTTATTTAATTATAAAATTTTTACAATATTTATAATAAACATTTTACTATTTTTAAAATAGTAGTATAATTAACATAAATTTTTATTTAAGGATTTTATTATGATAGATGTAAAATTAATAAGAGAGAACATTGAATTAGTAGAAGAGAATTTAAGAAAGAGAAGGAGTAAAGTTTCTCTTGACAAATTAAAAGCTTTAGAACATGAGAGATTAGATCTTTTGAAAGAAGTAGAGCAAGACAGAGCCAAAAAAAATGAATCTTCAAAAAAAGTCGGCGAATGTATGAAAGCTGGTAAAAAAGAAGAAGCTGAAAAGATAAAAGAAGAGATGAAAGCTTTCACAGAATCCTTAAATAAAAAAGAAGAAAAATTAACAGAATTAGAAGAGGCAGTTAATAACGAAATACTTTATTTGCCAAATATGCTTTCTGAGGATGTGCCTGATGGTGATGATGAGAAGGCAAACAAAGAAATAATAAGATGGGGAGAGCCTCGCAAGTTTGATTTTGAAGTAAAAGACCATGTGGATATTGCTGTAGGGCTCGATATACTTGACATTGAAAGAGCTGTGAGAATGGCTAGAACTCGTTTTTCACTTATGAAAGGGAAAGGTGCTGCATTAGAGAGAGCATTAATTAACTTTATGCTTAAAAAACACACAAGCGAGCATGGTTATACAGAATATGTGCCTCCTATGCTTGTTAATGGTAGAACTATGACAGGTACTGGTCAGCTTCCAAAGTTTGAAGAGGATTTATTTAAAACCACAGATGACCCTGCTTTATATCTCATACCTACTGCAGAAGTTCCTCTTACAAATATATACAGAGAAGAGATTATACCAGAGAATATGCTTCCATTATATTGTACTGCTTATACACCATGTTTCCGTTCTGAGGCTGGTTCTTATGGTAAGGACATGAGAGGTTTAATAAGACAGCACCAATTTGACAAAGTAGAGCTCGTAAAAATATGTGCTGCTGACAAGTCTAAAGAAGAGCATGAAAAAATGCTTAAAGATGCTGAGAGTATTTTACAGGCATTAGAATTACCTTACAGAGTAGTTGTGCTTTCTTCTGGAGACATAGGAAATGCTGCATACAAAACTTTTGATATAGAAGTTTGGCTTCCTTCACAAAACATGTACAGAGAAATTTCAAGTGTAAGTAACTGTTGGGATTATCAGGCAAGAAGAATGCAGATGAGAACTAGAAGAAACGGCAAAACAGAATTAGTACATACATTAAACGGTTCTGGTATTGCAGTTGGAAGAACTTGGATTGCTATACTTGAAAATTATCAGCAGGCAGACGGAAGCGTTATCATACCAGATGCTTTAAGACCATTTACAGGATTTGATAAGATAGAAAAGGTTAATTAATGTCGTCATCTAAAGACTTTCTTAATATAGTATTAAACAAACTAGATTCTTTAGATGATATTAATTATAAACAGATGATGGGTGAATACATAATCTATTATAACAAAAAAATAATAGCTTATGTATGCGATAATCATCTTTTTATAAAACCTACTGATAAGGCAAAAACTTTAATAAAAGATTATATATTAAAGCCGCCTTATAAAAATGCTAAAGATATGATATTTATAGAAGATATCAATAAATATGATGATGATTTCTTTGAGCATTTATTCAAAGAGATTTATGATGAGCTTCCTTCTATAAAGAAAAAAGCTAAAAAATAAATGAAACATTAAAGTGCAAATCCTAAACAAGGTTTGCACTTTTTTATTGCATTAAAGTTTATAATAAATTTTCTAATACACTAAACGCACGGTTAATGAAATTTTTTCAATAATTTAAATTAAAATTCAATATTATTCTATATTAAAAAATTTATTCTGCGTGCGGTGAGTAATCAACAAATTTAAAAAAATCTTGGGCGGGTGCTATAACTACAAAGTTAACCAAAAAACAAAATAGTATAAAAATCACAGAGAAAATTAAAAAGTTTAAAAGGGGGGGGAAATGTAATTAAAATTTTAATGGAATATATGAAAAGTTAATTACCAAGCGTATATGCTATTAAAACATATACGCTTTTTTAATTTAAATTTTTAATGTTTATTTAATTTATACGTTTTGATAAACATTAAAAAATAAATTATGCCTATAACAGATGGTACAATACTTGATACAGCCATAGAAATATATATTCCAATAAAACCAATACTAATTTCTAATATCATAGATAATATTACTTTAAAAATAATTGAATCTATAAAAGAATTAATAAAAGCCAAATATGATTTTTGAATACCTATTAAAAAACTATCAAGCATATACATAAGAGCATATGCTATAC
>NZ_SRZM01000309.1 GCF_019402445.1 Brachyspira pilosicoli | reverse complement strand
AATTAAATATATGATTAGAAAATTATTTTATATTATTTTTATAACATTATTTTGTACCAATCTATTCTCGCAAATTACAAGAAATGAAATAACAGAAAAGTATATAAAAGAAAATATTGCTGTGTTTGAAATACAAGATGTTTCTACAGGATACAGTAAAGATTTAGGTAAAAAAGTTACAACATTAATAGAAAACTCCCTCACTAGAATGAAAAGATTTAATATAGTAGATAGAGAAAATTTAGATAAATACTTAAAAGAAATGGAGCTTCAATTAACAGGCATTACAGATGAACAAGTTATAGAAATGGGAAAAATATATGGATATAGTAAGGCAATTACAGGAAAAATAACACATTCAAGCACTAGATATGATTATGACAGTTATGATGGAACAGGAACAATATATGCTAATGTAGATTTGGTTTTACAGATAGTTGATGTTTCAACAACAAAAATATTATACTCTTCAAAAGTAAGCGGTTCTAGCTTTTATTCTATAGACAGATATCCTTCACAAGCCTTTAGAGATGCAGCTATTGATGAGGCTTGTAATGATTTGGTTTATAAAGTAGCAAACAAAATGAAAAACATTTTTAAAATAACTTTAAAAATATCTGATATCACAGACGGAAATATTATACTTTTGGCAGGATACGATCAAGGTCTTAATAAAAACACAAGATTTAGAGTATATTCAAAATCTGAAGATATAGTTTTACCATCAGGCAATGTTATAGAAGGCAAATATAATCAAAAAGGTACTTTAAGAATAAAAGATATGGGAAGTGAATATTCTATAGCAACAATATCTAGAGGAAGAAATATACAAGTAGGTGACATTGTAAGAGAAACATATATAGGAAATTTTATTTTTGGGTTTAATATAAATTATGCTTCATACAAAATTAATCCTTTAGTAAAAGAGTTTCAAGGGACAAACTCTACAGGCAAATTAAAAGTAAATCTAAATAAAAATGACTATGCTTTAGGAATGCATCTTAAATTTGGATATGACTTTCAGCTATTTTCTCCTAATATGAGCATGGGGTTATTATTTGGGGATTTCTTTAAAACTAGTTATGGCATTGATACTAGATTTAATTTTGATATAAACATAAAAATATATCAGGAAATAGTAAGATTTGTATTGACCCCATATGTTGGTCTTGGGGTTACTTTTACTGATATAGGCGAAGTATATGGCGGAGATTATCAAAATGGAAATCTACTAATACCAAACGGCACTAAAATAAAATCAACAGACATTATGTTAGGTATTGGATTTTTAGCAAATATACAGTATAATATAACTGATACATTAGGCGTCAATTTAGCGGCAGGATATAGATTTTATACAAAACCAATTAATGCTGGCACATATTATGAAGATAATAGCTTTAGTATGCCTGAGGAAATACAAACTGTCAATCTAACGGGATTAGAGTTTATGGTAGGAATATATGGACTTTTTTAAAAGCATAATACTATTTTTATTGTTTGCTAACATATCTTTTGGAGCTTTCTATTTTGCACCTTCTACCAATATGCCTAGCACTAATAGCACAGAGAATAAAACTCCTATCATAGAAAAAAATGAAACTCTTAGCTCAGAATATAGTATAGATACGAATAGTGTTAAATCTATATTTGAAATGAAAGGAACAAATATTATAAATCAAAATGGAGTTATAAGTTCATCTGTAATACCAGAAGATGCCTATAGAAGCAATCCTTTTAGATATACAGAAGTAACTTTTATATTAGCTGGTTTTTTATCATACAGCTATGCTTCACTTATAGTATTTGGATTAGATACTATAGAAAACTCTTTTGTTCAGCCATCAACAAGTGGAAGATCAAGATATAAGTCTTTATGGATATCTGCTACAATATTTGAAATTACAGCAGCAGCTATATTTGGTGCTACAGTCGCTTATGATAGTTATCAGAGAATATATGGCAAGAAAAAAGATGGATTAAGCTTTAATTTTGTACCGTATTATGAGCCATTTCAAAATGATGCGGGATTTATGTTCACATTGAACTACCCTTATAATTAACTACACCATTACTATGTTTTTTTATAAATATTTGTCTATTAACAAATAATACATAAACTATAAAGCTTATTGCTAAAAATATAGCTAAAATAATAACACCTTTAGAATTAATAACTGCCATTTCAGTATTATTATTATCCACATACTCTTCTGAGTTGTATGTATTATAAGAATCTTTATTATTATCACGTATTATTTTTATGATTTTTTCATTTTTAGAGCTATCTAAATACCCAAAAGTTTTAGCATATGAAAGAATATATTCTCTATCATTTGTAAGTCTATCTATATTATTTAATATTTGCTTCTTTTTTCTATCAAGCTCTTCTATTCTTGCTCTCTTTTTTTCTACAGCCTGTCTTTGCTTATCTATATTAACAAATCCTTTAGAACTAAATACAAATAAAAAAATAATCAACAGTAAACCAACTAATATTATACTGTAAAAGATTTCTGCCCTGAGCCTTATATTAAATTGCATAATCATTAGAACCTTAAAAAATATACACTTTATTATCGGAAGTAAAATCTAAAAATTAATTATGCCAATATTAAAATATCAGTATTCTACTATTTTTTCACCGTATTCTAGTCTTAATTTCCTATCAGCCATACTAGCAATAGATAAAGAATGCGTTACAATTATTAAAGTAGATGAAGTTTTTTTAGTCATATCCCACAAAATCTCTCTAATAATCTCAGCATTTTTCTTATCTAAATTTCCTGTAGGTTCATCAGCCAACACAACCATAGGACTGTTAATTAAAGCCCTCGCAATGGCAACCCTCTGTGCCTCTCCTCCAGAAAGCTCCCCTATTCTATGATGCATTCTATCTTTAAGCCCAACTGTCTCAAGCAATTCTTCTGCCTTTAAGCGTGCATTTTTTTTATCATATTTTAACATTAAAGCAGGTATCATTACATTCTCTATAGCACTAAACTCCCCAAGCAAATTATGAAATTGAAACACATACCCCAAAGACTTGTTTCTAAACTTAGCCAACTGACCCTCATTCATCTTGCCTATATTGTTGCCGTTTATATTAATGCTTCCAGATGTAATATCATCTATACCACCTATAAGGTTTAAAAGCGTTGTTTTACCGCTTCCAGATTCCCCAGTAATAGCCAATATCTCATTTTTATAAATATCCAAACTTATAGATTTTAATACTTCAACCTTTGGAGGTCCAACATATGTTTTTACTAGTTTATCTATAGTTATTAAAACTTCTCTATTAGAAACATTACTATTCATATTATTATTCATATCTCAACACCTCGGCAGGTTTATATTTGCTTGCTATATATGCAGGTATTATAGCAAATAAAACAGAAAGTAAAAACGATATAGAAGCAACCATAAAAACTTGTGAAAAACGAATTATTGAAGGAAGACCATTGCTTACATAATAAATATCTGGAGGGAAGAAATCAGGCACTATAGGCACAGTTATAGAAGGACTTATATGTGCTGGTATAAACCATATAATGCTTACTATAGACTGTAAAAATGCCCTTATAAACTCTAAAGTTTCATTTACATAACTTGCAAGAAGTATTCCAAATATCACTCCCAAAATAGTGCCAACACCTCCTATTATAGCTCCTTCCAAAAAGAATACTTTAGCTACATTTGAAGGTCTTAAGCCAAGAGTCTTTATTATAGCAATATCTCTTCTTTTATCTTTAACAAATATTATCTGGCTTGATGCTATGTTTAAAGCTGCTATTAGTATAATAAAAGATAATATTAAACCAAGCATAAGTTTTTCTGTATGAAGTGCTTGAAAAAAGTTTCTGTCAAAGAGCATCCAAGGCATAACATTATAAAACTGCTTTAATGACAAATCTATATTTTTAGCAACCTTATCAGCATCAAAGAAATTTTTTATTTTTACAGCTACACCTGTAACCCCGCCTTCATAGCCTAGCATTGCTTGACCTGTTTTTAGAGGCACTATCACCATTTTACTGTCATATTCATAGTAGCCTGTTTTGTATATTCCCTTTATTGTAAAAGTTGTCTTTTGAGGTCTAAAGCCTTTTTCAAAACTTCCAGAAGCAGAAACTATATCAATAGTATCTCCCACAGATAAAGCATAATCGTCTGCCATTTCAGAGCCTATCAAAGCATCATTAGTGCCTAAATTTTTATTGTCACCCTCAATAAAGTTAAAATACTTAATAAAATCCCTATCTTTTGTAAATATATCATCTTCAAAAGAACGAACTGTAATAAGCGTTGTAAAAGTATATGTACGCATTATTGAAGGAAGAACTATATAAGGGTAAATACTAGTTATCTCTTTATTGTCTTTAATATTATCTACAACATACTCATAGTTTAGAAGAGGCTGATCTCCATAGGCACTGATATTTATGTGAGCCCTCATTCCAAGTATTTTATCTCTTATATCATCTTGAAAGCCATTCATAACAGATAAAACAGTAATCATTACCATATCGCCCACAAGTATGCCTAGTATACATATCACTGTAATTATAGAAACAAATGAAAACTTCTTTTTAGCTTTTAGGTATCTCACACCTAACATTAATTCTAATCTCAAAAGAAAACTCCAAAAAATTAAAAGTAATTTAGTTGATGGTTTAATTATACTGAAAATTTTTAACTTTGTCAAAAATTGATTTTTTAATTTTAAATATTTGCAGGGCTTTGCCCTTAACGAAGTACACACCGTGCAGCACCCCAGTTCTTTTACGACCGAAGGAAGTGCCTGTGGTATTGGTATAAAAGAACCTTATATCCTTCGGATACGCTTAGCGAAGAACTGCATTTTAATAAAGTATTACTTATGTATAATTAAAATACAATGTATTATTTATATAATTATCTAAATATAAAGCTAAAAACTTGCACTTTCCGTGCCCGAAGGGCGAAAACTTTGGCGAAGCCCGCAAAGCGAAGGCGGGAAAAAGTTGATAAAATATATATAAAAATAATATAGTTGTTTAGATATACATAAATAATAATTTTTAAACCATGTTTACACAGAAGTAGTTTTTAATAAGTATAATACATAAAATATATACACTACTAAAAATATAATTCCCTTTACCTTTGTTAAACTTCTTCCTCTAAAAGTAAATAACAATAATATTAAACCGCTTAAAACCATAATAATATAGTCTATTAAATAATTTTGTGCAGCAGGTAAAACTATTCCTCCAAACTTAAATGAAGCTATAGAAGATATGCCAAGCACAGCACCAACATTAAAAATATTGCTTCCAACAATGTTTCCTATAGATATATCAGCCTCTTTCTTTGAAGCAGCTATCACACTTGTAACTAACTCTGGTATGCTTGTGCCAACAGCAACAACTATAAAACCAATAATATGCTCGCTTATGAAATTTCTAAATATTCCAGTAACACCTTTCAAAAATATATCAGAACCCACAGCAAGAGCAAATATTGATAGCACAATTTTAAATATAGCCCTAGATATACTATATGTCTTTGTAGATGATGACACCTCTTTTTCAAATATAGCAAGCTCATCTTTATCCTTAGAGACAACAGTATATAAATAATAAACATATACACATAGCAAAACTAAAAGTATTACACCCTCTACAACAGATATCTTATCACCAATTAAACTCTTAGTGTTAAAATTAAATAAAGTAATAAGTAATACAGCATACATTATAAACATAGAAAGCATAGATACATGATAAGATTTTTTACCCGCAGCCATATCCATAAACAAAGCAGATACCCCAAGCACAAATACTATATTAAATATATTGCTCCCAATAACATTACCAACAGCAATAGCACTCTCTCCCCTCACAGCACCAAATAAACTAACAAAAAGCTCAGGCATAGATGTACCCATTGCAACAACAGTAAGCCCTATTACTATAGGAGGAATTTTTAATTTATTTGCAATCATTACGCTCCCATCAACTATATATGTACCGCCAAGATATAAAAGAAGTATTCCAGCAACTGTAAAAACTATATATAATAAAATATTTGTCATTTATTAAATTATCCTTTAATTGTTTAATTCTGAATTATTATTATTTTCTGTATTATTATCAGATTCTATATTATTAGTTTTTTCGTTCTTATTATTTTTTTTAGCTATAAGAGATATTATTAAATAAATTATAAATATTATAAGTATTGCTATTATTAAAGCCGTAGAAAACCATAATGGAAATAATACCCAAACCCAACTCCATGTAACCGCATTAAAAAGCTTTAGTATTATAAATATAAAAGTTAAAAATGTTAAAAAAGCAACTGCTATATTTAGAATAGGTAATTTATTTTTTGTTTGTGTGGTTACTTCATTTGTTTTTGAATTGTCTTCGGAAGGGCTTTCAGTATTTTCTTTATTCTCTATATTATCATTTTTTTCTTTCTTAAAAAATAGTGAATAAAAAATAATAGTACCAACAATTAAAATCGCTTCCAAAATTAATAACAGTACAATATCTCTCCAATTAAAAACAATAGTATTGCTCAAGTTTAATAAACTTAATGCTATTATAAGCATAGGTAAAAGTTTGCAAGAAATATTTAAAAGATTCTTTAAAAAATATAAACTAGCCATTGTAAAGACATTTTTTATAGTATTAGCTTTCATAATAAAACACCTATTATTATTTTAATAGTATTTATTATAATAATATTTTTAATTAAATTCAAATTATACAAACTTAAAAATAATCAAGTTAAGATACTAATTTCCGACTAATTAACATAATACAATATAATAAAAAACATAAAAAAGGATAAAACAAATATGCAAATTTTTAGCGTAGACTATTTACCTACAAACAATTATGAATTATTAGGTTTAGTAAAAGGTAATATAGTACAATCAAAACATATAGGAAAAGATATATTAGCTTCTCTAAATACATTAGTTGGCGGAGAAGTAACAAGCTACACAGAAATGATAAATGAAGCAAGAGATATAGCTACAAACAGAATGATAGAAGAAGCTAAAAAACTTGGAGCTAATGCAATAATAGGAGTTAATTACAGTACTTCTTCAGTATTGCAAGGCACTACAGAGGTTGTTGCTTACGGCACAGCTATTATATTAAAATAAAAACTTAATTAAAAAACAAAAAATAAAAAAAGGATTTTAAATGAGAAGACAAAGCACAGAATTTGAAGATTTAGATATGAATGAAGAGGCATGGCGTATATTTAGAATAATGGGAGAGTTTGTTGATGGTTTTGAAACTATGTCTATATACAACAATGCCGTTACAATTTTTGGAAGTGCAAGAACAAAACCTGACCATCCGCATTATAAATTAGCTTATGAAACTGCAAAATTATTAGCAGAAAATAAATATGATATTATAACAGGAGGCGGTCCTGGAATAATGGAAGCTGGAAACAAAGGAGCTTTTGATGCTAATGGAAACTCTATTGGTTTATGCATAGAATTACCTTTTGAACAGAAAACTAATCCCTATGTAAAAGAGGAAATTAAGTTTAGATATTTCTTTGCTAGAAAAGTGATGTTTGTTAAATATGCTAAAGCTTTAGTAGTATTTCCTGGTGGATTTGGTACTATGGATGAAATGTTTGAAACACTTACTCTAGTACAAACTAAAGTATTAAACAAAATACCTATAATAGTATTTGATAAAAAATTCTATACTGGGCTTATGAATTGGATAGAAAAAGATATGATTAATGAGAAGTATATAGACAAAGATGATTTAAATCTTATGCATCACACTGATGACCCTAAAGAAGTGCTTAGTATAATTAATAATTTTTATAAAAAATAAAAAATTATGTATAAAGTTTTTGTAATTATTTTTATTTTCAGCAACTTTCTATTTGCACAATTAAAAGGGCTTCCAGAGTTTTTTAATTTGGACGGATATAAAACCCTTAAATTTGGCATGAATATAGAAGAAGTTAATAATAAAATTACAAATTAT
>NZ_SRZM01000308.1 GCF_019402445.1 Brachyspira pilosicoli | reverse complement strand
CAAATCTTAATTTATAATCACCAAAAGAGCTTGCTTTTACTCCTTTTTCCAAAAGTTTATTTACCAACTCTATTGATTTCTTTTGTGTTTTTGCTATAACAATATTAGTTTCAACTTCATCTAAACTTAGCTCTCCCAATTTTGATTCAATTACAGCAGAAGCAATTTTTTTAGCCTTTATATGGTCTTCTTCTAATGAGTCTATATTATTTTCTAAAGCATATATTCCAGCAGCAGCCATCAAACCAATCTGTCTTAATCCTCCTCCTATTAACTTCCTAATTTTAAAAGCCTCGTCTATAAACTCTTTTTTTCCGCATAACATAGCTCCCATAGGTGCACCGAGTCCTTTTGATAAACAGAATGTGATAGAGTCTGTATTAGAAGCTATTTCCTTTACTGAAGCTTTTGAAGCAATAGAAGCATTAAATACTCTCGCTCCATCCATATGCATATGCACGTTTTTTGATTTTGTAAAACTATATAATTCTTTTAAAACTTCTATAGGGTATACGCTTCCTCCATGCCTATTATGGCTGTTTTCAACTTCTACTATATTTACATTAGACATATAATAAGGCTGAGTAGAAAAGTAGTCTTCTATTATAGATTTTGTTAATATTCCTCTTTTAGCTTTTACTGGCAAAGGCAAAACACCAGCTAATGCAGCTACTCCTCCAAGTTCATAATGTACAATATGAGATTCTTCTTCCAAAAGTATTTGTCTTGTTTTTGAAGATAATATTAATAAAGGTATTAAATTACCCATAGTACCGCTTGAAACAAATATTGCTTTTTCTTTTCCTGTAATTTCTGCTGCCATGTCTTGAAGTTTATTCACTGTTGGGTCTTCCATATAAACATCATCACCGCATTCTGCATTATATATTGCTTTACGCATTTCATCACTAGGCTTTGTTATTGTGTCGGTTCTTAAATCGTAAACTCTCATATTGTTGCTCCTGATATATAATAAAAGTTAATTATTTTTGTTTTATATACCTATTTTGGTATAAAAATATAATATTACAATTTTTATATAATGTCAAGGATTTAAAAAATATTACTATACTTGATAAATCAAATATTATTAATATACTATTACTTATATATGAGTTTATTTTTATAAAAAAATATTAAAAAATTTCCGATATTATTATATATAAATATTATTGTAGGTAATAAAATATGTTTGATTTAGATGTTGTAAACGCTTTTAGTAAAGGTACAGTTGTTATATTAAAGAGTTATTTTAATTCTAATGTTGGTAAGGGTAGTATAAAAATACATAGAAATGCTAATCATGTTGGAGGCGTTATAGTTTTTATTGGTATTAATGGAGATTTAAGCGGAAGACTTATGTTTAATATGAGTAAGGCTACTGCTTTTAAATTAGCTTCTGCTCTTAATATGGAATCTATTACTGTTATAGATGATATCTTTATTTCAACTATAAAAGAGTTTGTTAATATGGTTGCAGGCTCTGCCATAAATGAACTTTCTACTAAACATATAGATTTGGATATGACTCCTCCTGCAATATTAATGAGTGACCAATTATCTATGCTTGAGAGAGAAAACGACCAAATACTTTCTATATGCTACAAAACAGAGCTTGGTGAAATATTTATGAACTTAATAATATTTAATCAAACTCCATCATGATTAATTACCTATTAATATTATTTGCTTTTACTCTTCTTATAAAATATATAGTTTCTAAAATAATAATATCAAAGAAAGCCAATATTTTTTTAAATAAACATTTTCAAGATGAAGAAAAACTATACACAATAGAAGAAGTTTCAAATAGTTTTAGATTAGATAAAGAACACTTCAAATCACTTATAAGTATATTAGAAACGCATCAATATTTTAGTTTTTTTAATAAAAGAGGCGTTACTATGGTAAAAGATTATTATTCAAGATATGAGCTTAAATATTTAGTAGAGCTTCTTTTAAAGAAAAAGAAATTGAGATTTTAATATAGTCATCTTATCTATATACTAAAAATTTTCAAATTTATAAAAAATATTTTTAATGAATTATACTGTATATAAAATAAAAATTAATATAATTTAATATAATTTTTATTTTCACTTTCGCAAAGTATATCTGAATAACTTGAATAATTTGTACTTTTTGCAACTTTTTGCAGCGGGAAAAAGTTGAATAAAACAAAAATATAAATTAATATCAAAAGAATATTTTTTAAATAAAAATATTTGCAGGGCTTTGCCCTTAACGAAGTACACACCGTGCAGCACCCCACTTCTTTTGCGACCGAAGGGAGTGTCGGAGACGTGGCCCAAAGAAGCAAAAGGACTGCATTTTTATGAAGTACAATTTAGATATAGTTAAAAATACAATATATTATTTATATATTTCTTAGATATAAAACTAAAATATTTTGCATTTTTTGCAACTTTGACGAAGTCCGCACCGCTAAGGCGGGAAAAAGTTGAATAAAATAAAAAAATTATATAAATAAAAATTAAATCGCTGTAAATATTTTTAATTTAGTTTATTGTAACTAATAAATCTATTCCAACTTAGAAGAAAGTAAATCTTTTTCTATAGAGTTGCTTAAAAACTCAACAAACACATCATAAAGTATAGGGTCTAACTTCACATGTTTTTCTATAAAATCTTCTTTCATAATCTTTAGAGCTTCTTCAGGAGTAAAAGTTTTTCCTCCTCTGTATTTTCTTGCAGGGTCAATTAAAGCATCATATACATCTATTATCTCCAGCATCTTAGCAGGGAAATAAGCAAAAGCATCGCAGTCATCTATTACTTTAGCCTCATAAGACATTATTCTTGGTATCTGAAAGCTAGGAACTTTCTCTAATTTTAATTTGTATAAACGCTCATAAGGTCCATATCCAAGTCCATAATATTCATGATGCAAAGCTACTGTTAAAATAACCTCAAGAGAATATTCAGAAGTTTGGCTTACAAGAGTGTAGCTGTTAAATAAATGTTTTTTTATTCTCTCATAATCTCTTCCAGATTCACCCTCAAAATAATCCAAATCTTTTACTTTTCCTATATCATGAAGCAAAGCACCTATAGAATATAAGTTCATCTCTTTCTCTTCTACAAAACGCATACCATTATCAATACAGTCTTCAAGAGTTCTAAAGTCTTCGTATATTCTGTATTTTTCTGAAGAGGTAGTCATATTCTCATAATATTTTTTATACACTGTAGGAAAAGAGGTTCTTATGCTATGTATTAAATTTCTTCTTTTTATGAGATTGTTATAAAAGGCAAGAAAATTTACATAAGAAACAAAAACCCTATTTGAATGAGCCATTACTCCACCATCAGAGAAATTTCTTAATTCTGTAAAAACTTTCTGCGTTTCTAAATTCTTTGAAAGCATGTTAACTATAGTGTTTACTAAAGAAGTAGTAGTATCATTAATTTCCTGATTCTCTAATTTTGCCTGATCCTGTGTAATCTCATTTCCCTTAATTTTTTTGATACTCTCAAACATAGTAACTTTAGCAATAAGCCCAACATCATTACCAGCATCTACTATCTGCTGTGCTGTATTTCTATTTATCGTATGTTTCTCATCAACTTTAATTTCTTTTAATTCTTTATTATAAGTTTCAATTATATTTACTTTTTCATTATAACTCATTTTAGAGATTTCAGATATTTTTCTGCTCATCTCTTCAGCAGCTTCTTTTGGAGTTTGAAATACGTATTTATTAGTTTCTATATATGTTGCTGCAGAGTTTGTGTTTAATAATTTAAACTCATTTATAAAATGAGAAAAAGTTTTTGGTGCATATAATTTTACATTAGAATATTTTGGATTATCTACAATAAGGCTTAACTGCTCTGTAGGAAAAGCTATTATATTATTTTCTTTATCCATTCTAAATAATGGTATATTATGTGCTATTAGATTATCTTTTATTTCTTTTATTTCATCTATACTAAGAACGACATATTTATCTATATTTAATTCTTCAGGCATATTTATTAATTTTCCTTAATTATTAATTGTGTGTAATTCTAGTATATAATATTTTATAAAAAAATAAAACTACTATTTTTTTATAAAATTTATATTATTTTTTCTTTTTTACTTTAACACCAGGGCAAGGTCTATTGAATTTTCCAGATATTAAATTTCCATTTTTATCAATATATTCATTCCAATATGGAAAAGTACTGCATTGTTTTGGTTTAGCATCATTTATAATACATTTATTATTTTCATCTAAAAAAGGACATTGATTTTCTTCATCAACTTTTATATGATATTCCAATGAATAGCTGTGTTTTAAATATTTACTTATAAACACAAGAGGATTGATATTTAAATAATCTGAGGCTTTTTTTATATCTTCTAAAGAAAAATATATATATCCATTTTCTTTACAGCATAATCCACAACCTGTACAAGAGAATTCTAATATATCATTTTTCTTTTTAGTTTTTTTCATTATTTTATGTTGTTAGCGGCATTTCTTACTATATTAGCCATATTAGTTTTGCCAAGTTCAATATATCTATTAGCCACTTTTATATAAGCATCATATAGATTTTTTTTTTCATTTTGATTCATATCTTCAATTTTTTTTTTGCCGTCATTAGGTATTTTTATATTTACATTAAATACTATCTTGTCTGGGTCTGTAAATATATTATCGTTAGCAGCAAATATAATAGGCCATTTTCTAGCATCTCCAAGCTCTTTTGTAGCAATAGAAGTTAAAGTATCTGTCCATTTAGTTTTATATACATTGCCGTCTATATATGAAACAGTGTTGTTTTGAGTATTGTTATTTTGTGTTGTTGGCGGAGTAGGAGGGTCAGGTATTACAGGAGGATTAGGTAATTCAGGCTCTTTTGGAGGATTAACATTTGTGTTAATTGTGTTTGTTTTTACTGCTGCTGTATTTGTTTGAATATTATTTGTTTTTATTTGAGTATTATTTGTTATTTTATTTATCTGATTATTAGTAACAATATTGTTAGTAGGTGTATTATTAGTTACAATGTTATTAGTAATTTTATTTGCATTGTTGCTTTGATTATTTATAAGATTATTTTGATTGCTGCTTATAGCATTTATATTTGATATATCAGATAAATCATCATAATCATTAGTCATTTCATTAATATTTTCATTGCTTAATATATTTTCATTTGTAACTATATTATAAAATCCATCATCATTATTATCATTTTTAGAAGTTAAGAATTGGAAACCTAAGAATGATAAACCTAATATTATAATTATGATACCTATAATTGGTATAAGCTTATTTGATTTTTTCTCATCTTTATTTTCAATAGAATGCTCTGGAACTTTGTATGGTTCTACAGGTTTTTTTTCTATTTCAGGTATAATTGTAGATGTTTTTAATTCTTCTTCAGTTTCTATAATTTTAATATCTTTTTCTTCTAATTCTTTTAACTTTTTATTTGAATAATTTTGATAATCTTCTACTGGAGTATCATCATCTATTTCTGCAGCATTTTCTATTGCTTTATCCATTTCTTCTTGATTAAATTTTGACTCTTCATTATTAGAAGGTTGCTGCATTATTGTAGGAAGTACAACTTTTTTATTTTTAAATATATCGCCTTTAGTATAAGTTACTTTCTCTTTTATTTCTTCTTTTACTGGTTCTATTTTAGTTTCTACTTTTTCATCTATAACTTTATTCTCTACTTGTTCTATATCATCTATATCGCTTTTTATTTTTTCTAACTCTTCTTTTATTTCTTCAGGTTCTTTAATTTTATTTTCATTTTCTTTGTATTTATCAAATGAATCAAAGTTATATTTTTTTACAACCTCTTCCAAAGTTTGAGGCTTATCATTATTTTCTTTAAGAATTATATCATTTTCTTTTTTGTTAAGTACATTGTTTACTATATCACTTGTTTTATTAAAAATATTTTCATTATTTTTTGTATCGTTATTTATTTCTTTATTAGTTGTTTCTTCTTCAACAACTTTATCATCTGTTACCACTAAATGTTTTTTTGCCACTATTGGTTTTGAAACATTTTTAGATTTAGCTCTTATAGCTTCTTTTAGTAAAGTAATAGATTCTCTTTCAGAAGGTTTTTCAGTTGTTTTTATTGGCTCTATTTTTCTTATAGTTGATGATGTTCTTAATGGAGTAAATGCTGTTTCTTTTGATGTTGTTGAAGTTTTTTCGGCATCATCTTTAGCAGCCATTTTTTTGAAGATATTATCTATTGTTTTTTGTGTATTATCTTTTTTTAAAGAAGTCAAAGGAGATACAGTTTTTTTTGTTTCAGTTTTTGCTGGGGTATCTTTTTTTGCAGTATCAGTCTTTTTAATGCTTGCAGTAGTTTTTTTTGCTGTAGTAGTTTCTTTATTAGTAGCAGAAACTGTTTTTTTGACTGTGCTAGTCTTCTTTACAGATGATTCAGTTTTTCTAGGAGCATCTTTTTTAGCAGTATCAGTTTTTTTAACACTTGCAGCTGTTTTCTTTGCTGTAGTAGTTTCTTTTGCAGAACTTTTAGCTGCTGTTTCTTTACTAGTAGTTTTTTTTGCTGTAGTTGTTTTTTTAGCTACAGTAGATTTTTTTGCTTCTTCTTTATTTGTTGTTTTTTTTGTTGCCATATTTTTTACTCTGTAATATTTTGTTTATTTTTTATTATTATATTTCTTATAGTATTCATTTTATCATTATCAAATATGTTTTCTTTAATATTTCCTTTTTTTAATAAATCTATAAGATATTTATTTAGGTCTATATTGTCATTGTTTAGATTATACTTTTGAACTATATAAACCGAATCAGCCATAAATTGTATTATTCTTAATTTATATCCATCGGAAGAGTATTTTTCTATTAGTTTTTGCGGATTATCTATACCAAGATAGCTTAATTTATAACAAACTTTAAAGAATAATTTATCTATAGCTTGTTTAACTTGCTGTTCTTTTTTTACTTTTTTGTTTATAGTGTACAGCACAGAAAAATCTCTTGGAGTAAAACGGCACATATCAGCAAAAAACTTTTCTTGATACGGCATAAGATAATAATGGCTTTTTACTTTAGATTCAACTCTAGTAATAAAATTATTTTCTTCTAGAGTATCTAAAGATTTTACTATAGTAGCATTTCCGCCAATTCCAGCTTCATTAAGCATTTGAGAGTGAGTAGTTTTTGCTATACCGTTTTCGTAGTCATAATTAGCAACTAAAACTCTATATACTTCTTTAGCAGATAGAGGAAGTTTTTTCCATTTGTTATTTTCTGTTAGAGATTTTGGTATGAAAGAGCATAAATTAGCTATTGATATAAAAGTATCCTTATCTAGGTTTTTGATACTCTCTAATTGTACCTTATTTATGATATCTAACATTGTTTCCAAAATACTTCTCCGATTATTATAGGATACTATAATACATTAGAATTGATATAAAATCAAGCTTAGGAAAAAAATTTATAATTATTAAATTTTTATCAATTTATTTTAGTAAATATGTGTTAAAAATGATTTTAGAAGTTAATTTTTTCTTAAAAACCGCTATTTTTAGAAGAATTTATGGCGGAATTTGGGTTGAATTTGGGGTTAATTTTTAGTTTTAGGAATTTGGGTTTAAAAATATGTACAAAATGTAGTGTATATAGCTTAATTTAGATAAAAAGATAAAAAAATTCAAAAAATCAGCTTAAAACCCTATTGCTATTTATCGCACTCGTGCTATAATAATAAAACAAACGATGAGAAATAAAAAAATCGCTTGAAACAAAAGTTCTTTGAAATATGGATAGCAGAAGCTAGTTTAATAAAACAAAACACAACTGGTGTAAACGAACTTTTAATTAAGTTCGGAGACCTAAACGCGTTACAATAAGTAACAATTTCTTTGCAAAAAAGTAAATCATCACTTAGTAAAGTGATAAAATAAAGAATCGAAAACGATTCACTGAAAAGTGAGTATGGAGAGTTTGATTCTGGCTCAGAGCGAACGTTGGCGATGCGTCTTAAGCATGCAAGTCGAGCGGGCTTATTCGGGCAACTGGATAAGTTAGCGGCGAACTGGTGAGTAACACGTAGGTAATCTGCCGTGAAGTGGGGGATAACCCATGGAAACATGGACTAATACCGCATATACTCTTGCTACATAAGTAGAGTAGAGGAAAGTTTTTTCGCTTCACGATGAGCCTGCGGCCTATTAGCCTGTTGGTAGGGTAATGGCCTACCAAAGCTACGATAGGTAGCCGACCTGAGAGGGTGACCGGCCACATTGGGACTGAGATACGGCCCAGACTCCTACGGGAGGCAGCAGCTGAGAATCTTCCACAATGGACGAAAGTCTGATGGAGCGACATCGCGTGAGGGATGAAGGCCTTCGGGTTGTAAACCTCGGAAATTATCGAAGAATGAGTGACAGTAGATAATGTAAGCCTCGGCTAACTACGTGCCAGCAGCCGCGGTAATACGTAGGAGGCAAACGTTGCTCGGATTTACTGGGCGTAAAGGGTGAGTAGGCGGATTTATAAGTCTAAGGTGAAAGACCGAAGCTCAACTTCGGGAACGCCTCGGATACTGTAGATCTTGGATATTGTAGGGGATGATGGAATTCTCGGTGTAGCGGTGGAATGCGCAGATATCGAGAGGAACACCTATAGCGAAGGCAGTCATCTGGGCATTTATCGACGCTGAATCACGAAAGCTAGGGGAGCAAACAGGCTTAGATACCCTGGTAGTCCTAGCCGTAAACGTTGTACACTAGGTGCTTCTATTTAAATAGGAGTGCCGTAGCTAACGTCTTAAGTGTACCGCCTGAGGAGTATGCCCGCAAGGGTGAAACTCAAAGAAATTGACGGGTCCCCGCACAAGTGGTGGAGCATGTGGTTTAATTCGATGATACGCGAAAAACCTTACCTGGGTTTGAATTGTTAGATGAATGATTTAGAGATAAGTCAGACCGCAAGGACGTTTAACATAGGTGCTGCATGGCTGTCGTCAGCTCGTGTCGTGAGATGTTGGGTTAAGTCCCGCAACGAGCGCAACCCTCACCCTCTGTTGCTACCGAGTAATGTCGAGCACTCTTAGGGGACTGCCTACGTTCAAGTAGGAGGAAGGTGGGGATGATGTCAAGTCCTCATGGCCCTTATGTCCAGGGCTACACACGTGCTACAATGGCAAGTACAAAGAGAAGCAAGACCGCGAGGTGGAGCAAAACTCAAAAAAGTTGCCTCAGTTCGGATTGGAGTCTGAAACTCGACTCCATGAAGTTGGAATCACTAGTAATCGTAGATCAGAACGCTACGGTGAATACGTTCCCGGGGATTGTACACACCGCCCGTCACGCCATCGGAGTTGGTTTTACCTGAAGCCGTTAGCCTAACCGCAAGGAGGGCGGCGTCGAAGGTGGGACTGATGATGAGGGTGAAGTCGTAACAAGGCAGCCGTACCGGAAGGTGTGGCTGGATCACCTCCTTTATTCGGAGTTTGTCCTTTTAAACTCTTACTGCTATTCATATTTGAAAGAACTTTTATATATCTATACCTCGTTAATAACTAGCCTACTCGGCTGGTTTTTTTGTGTCTTAAATATTTTATATAAACTTCTATATAATTACTTAAAGGAGTTTTTATGTATCAGGACTTTAATAAAACAGAATTAAAAGATTTAGGAAATGGACTTAAAAGAAAAATATTAGTTTACTCTGATAATCTTATGACTGTTTATATGGAATTTGATGAAGGAGCTATAGCTGAAACTCATTCTCATGATAACCATGAACAAATTACTTATATTATAGATGGTGAGTTTGAATTTACAATTAATGGAGAGAAATATTTATGCAAGTCTGGAGATAGTATGCATTTTGATAAAAATATTTCTCATGGATGTAAATGTATTAAGAAAGGTAAACTTTTAGACACATTCACACCTAAAAGACAAGATTTTTTGAATAAATGATTTTATATAAATATTATTATACTAAAAATATAAATAACAGCATCTAAAACTGATTAAGCATATAATAAAAAATAAATTTAAAATAAAATAACAATCCATATATAATATGGAGTTATAAATAACATTTCAATTATATTATTATTTATATTACAAAATTATAAAAATTAATTAAAATATTGGTTTTTCTATATCGTCTGAATTTCTTTTTATTTCTTTTACAAGTATATATTCTATTTCAATGTTTTTTTCTTTTGCAGTTTTTTTGTTTGTATCAGCGTTGGCTTTACCTATAACTTTGGCAGGGGCATCTGTAATTACTATTACTACTTTATTTTCATTTTTATAATCAAAATCTTCTAAAGCTTTTTGTATTGCTTCATACATAGGTTCTGCTTTATCTCCGCCTCCGCTAGCATAAAAGTAATTAACATCTCTATATATTTTATTTATATTATTATCAAAATCTATTTTTTTAGTGAGGTATGTATCTTTTACATCTCTATAAAGCAAAAAACCAATTCTTGAATTAATATCTTTTTTAAATACTTGTTTGCTTATAGATTTTATTTCTTCTTTTATTGAAGTTAAATATGGATGCATACTTTCTGTTGTGTCTAGTACTAATACTAAATCTACTGCTGAGTTATATTTATTTATAATATTATAAACTTGAGCATTCAAATCTTTTTCATCATCAGCATAATGACTTTTTAATTCACTAGCTTTATTTAAAGAATCTATTGCCTCACCATCAAAGAAATTTCTTTCTATATTATTATTTATTTGATTTTTTCTCACTATCATTTCATTTGTATTTAATTCTATAATTTCTTGAGTAGGAGGTTCTATTATAGGAGGAACATTAACTTTTTCTTCTGTAGTTGTTGTAGTGTTTGTGATGTTGTTTGTTATTTTATTTTCGATTATATAATCTATAGGGTAAGTAAAAGTCTCTCCTTTGGTATTAAACACATTAAATGATAAATATCTATCTTCTGGTAATTTTCTAAAATAAGCTTTTATATATAATTGTTTTCCTATTTTGCTGTTATATGTATCCTCTAGTACTATTCCATTATTATCTGCTTTTACTGCATAATTTAATGAAGTTTTAATTAATTTATATGTAGTATTAGTTAAACCCTCTCTCACATAAAAAGCATATTTACCATTTTCTCCACCAGAATAGTAAAGATAAAACGCGTATAAATCTCCTTCTTTTTCTACATTTCTTAATGTTATTATAGGGTTAGTTTTTTTATTATTATCAATTTTGAATAAAAATTTTGAATCTGTTACAATATTTCCATTATTATCTAATGCTTCTAATATAAGTTCCATATTGTCTGCTAGTAAAATTCTTGCATTTCCATTATTTGTATCTAAATATACTGATTCGCCTATAGATTCTTGTAAGACTGTTCCTAATTTATTATGTATTGATACTTTATCAATATTTATTAATGAATTAGCATCAGATGATTGATTTAGATAAAGGTATGAGTATTTATTATTTTGTAATTTAAATAGTAGTCTTATATTGTCTATATTATTTTTTTTTCTTATATTTATTTGATATCCTGTAACTAATTTTTCTATAATAATATCATCTTGTGTAATTTCTGTGTATTGACAATATAAATTTTCTAAAGCACTAAAAAATAGTACCGATAAAATAATAAATAAAAATCTTCTCATTGTTTAAAACCTCTATAATTTATTATCGGCTCTATTATTTATAAATATCTATTGTTATGTTAATTGAATTTTAAAAATTCTTGGTTTTATAAAAAATTAATATTGAAAATCTTTTATTTAAAATAAAAAAATACCCACATAGTAATATGCAGGTATTTTTATTTTAGCTATAAATATTTTATTATTTTACTTGAAACACTTTATCTATTTCTAAGAAAAACTCTGTTCTTAATTTGTCTAAATCAGATAAAGTTTTAGCTCTATCATCTATAGCTTTATTTATAGCATTTTGGTCAGGGTTTTGTTTGCTCATTTCCAAATTTATAGTTTGAGTTTTGTTATAAGCTTCTCTTCTCAAATCATCTATTTGAGGGAAATATTTACTTTCTATAGATTGTATTTGGTTAATTTGCTCTTGAGTAAGGTTGTTGTATCCATAACCTCTTCCGTAACCATAACCTGCACCATATCCTCTGCCATAACCATAATTACAACCCATACCGTAACCTCTTCCGTAACCTCTGCCATAACCGCAGCCCATACCATAACCTCTACCGTATCCTCTACCATAACCCATTCCATAACCTCTACCATATTGTCCGAATAAAGATACAGAGCCAAATACCATTATAGCTATAGAAACTAATATTAATACTTTTTTGTTAATGTTTTTCATTTTTAATTCTCCTTTAGTTGTGTGTTTTTTATTTATTTTATTATTATTTTTTTATTTTATTATTTAACATATGGGTTGTTATAATAATAACATCCGTTGTATCCATTAAATCTTTGGTTGTAATATCTGCCTTCATATCCTTGATTATTGTATCTAGCATTGTATCCATAATTACAACCCATACCATAACCTCTGCCATAACCCATTCCATAGCCTCTACCATATCCAAATAAAGATACAGAACCAAATACCATAATTGCTATAGAAACCTTTTTGTTTTCTTATGCTTTATTAGACGTACAAAAAAAATAAAAGTTCCCAAAAAAATAAAAAAAATGAATTTTTTTATATACTATACCATGGTATAAAAAAGAGTGCCTTTTTTAAAAAGCACTCTTTAATATAGAACATTAATTATTCATTATTAATAGTTATCGATTACTTCATTATATGTAGGTATAGAATCTATTGCTCCTTTTCTTGTAACTGTTATGTTAGAAACTTTAGTAGCGAATTCAATAGCCTCTTCAATAGTTTTATCGTCAGCAATCATTCTCACAACCCCACCTAAAAAACTGTCTCCAGCAGCAGTGGTATCAACAACATTAACATCATAAGCATCAAAATGTTTTCTATTTTGTTTTGTTATTAAATCGCATCCATCAGCACCTAAAGTAAGTATTATATTTTTTACACCACATTCAATAACATAATCTATACCACCTATAATGTCTATTTCTGTTTCATTAGGAATTAGTATATCTACGCAGCTTAAAAAATCTTTATCAAGCTTTACAGCAGGTGAAGGATTTAATACTACAATTTTACCAAGTTTTCTAGCAATAGATGCAGCGTATTTTGCTATTTCTAAAGGTATTTCTAATTGCATAACTATTATATCAAATGATGCAATTAATTTTTCTTTGATATCATCTTTTGTAATTAAACCATTAGCCCCTTGTACTACTATAATATTGTTAGCCCCATCATTAGTAACTGTAATAACTGCTATGCCTGTAGAAACATTATTTTTTATTAATAAATTATCTATATTAACATTATTAGAAAACAAAGCATTTGATAAATCTTTAGCAAAACTATCATCTCCAACAGCCCCTAACATACTTACATTGCCACCTAATTTACCTATGGCACATGCCTGATTAGCTCCTTTACCTCCATTAGTAGTATAAAAATTATTACCGAGTATAGTTTCACCCTCTTTAGGAAAACGCGGAGTTGTTGTAACCAAATCTTTATTAATGCTTCCTATAACCAAAATTTTTTTACTCATATTTATATTCCTTATTCTTTAGACGTCTTATTATTGGCAATTACTCCCATTACACTAGCAATGAAGAAAAAGAAACCAGATATACATATTGACATTGTAATACTAAAATTAAAAAATAATATCCCTATTATAACACCAACTATTGGTTGTGTAGCCATAATCAAAGCTGAAATTATAGGAGATAAATTTTTCTGAGCAACAAATTGACATGCATTACCTAATACATAAGAACCTATGCCATAAAATAATATAGGATATAAAGGCAAATTAGCTATAGAATGAATACTTCCAGTAATTAACGATGCTATAAAATAACCTATAGAACTAACTAAACTTTGTATGAAACCAAATGATTCAAAACCAAAAGACCTTGCACATCTTCCTATCCATATAATAGATAAAGCATAACATACTGTAGTTGCTAAAGATAAAACTTCTCCAAGCCCAAAAGAAAATATTTTCATTTCTTTATTATAGTTTAATATAAAATTGCCTATAAAAGCAAATATTAAACTTGGATATATAAGTTTTGGTATCTTTACTTTATACATAAAAAAATCTAGTATAGGAACAATTATTACTGTAAGTCCAACTAAAAATCCAATTTTTTCAGGTGTTGTCATAAAAACAGCAACATTCAATGACATATTTCCTACTAATAATATGATTACAGGTTTAAGACCGTCTTTCCACATACCTGCATCAAACATAGGCTTTTTCTTAAATATACAAAGTAAAGCAAATACACAAAAAGCTATAAAATAACTTATAGATGCTAAGAAAAACAACGACCATCCCATATCTTTTGAATAATTAGCTACCCAAGCAATAGATGCAAAGATAGTCGTTGCTATAAACATTATAATATAATACATTATATTAATCCTGATATTATTCCAGCAATGGCTGCTGTCATCCAAGAAGCAGCTGCTCCTATAAACATAGTTTTAAATGCTAAATTAATATAGTTTTCCCTGTTGTTTCCAGAAAAAGGTAGTACCTTACCCAAATTCATAGCTACAGTACCAGGGTTAGCATATCCGCACAAAGCAAAACTTGCTATTATAATAGATTTCTCTGTTAAAGCATTGCTTTTTATGAATTCACCAAGTTGTGTAAAAGCAACAAATTCATTAATAGAAAGTTTAGTTCCCATTAAATATCCCATTTTTATAATGTCTTCAACAGGAGTACCCATAGCAAAAGCCAAAGGAGAGAATATATATCCTAATAATGTTTTTAAACTTCCAGGTACAAATCCATTATATTCACCATATATATTTTTAATTCCATGTAATAATTGACCATCAACATAAGCATCTAAACGTCCAAGTATACTATCAAATACCCCTATCAAAGATATAAATACAACCAAACTTCCAGCCATTATTAATACTGTTTGAATTGCATTATTTATACTATCCATAATTGCATTCATAGGTTTACCATAATTAGCATCTTTTACTACTTCTATATCCTGTCCTCTAGTAACTGGATTATCTACTTCAGGATAACATATTTTTGATACAACAATAACAGCAGGTACACTCATAGCACTAGCAGCCAACAAATGCACTGGTGAAATACCTAATGACACAAATGCAGCAAACAAACTAGCTGATATAGTAGCCATTATAGCTGATATAGATAATGATATTTCAGACCTTGTTAAAGTGCTTAAATAATTTTTTATGAGAAGTAAATTATCTCCTCCCATAGGAATACTAGAAATAGCAACGAGAGTTTCAGCACCACTTAATGGTTTAATTCCCATTCCTTTCATATTCCAGTCTACAAATCTAGCTATACTTATAATAATTTGATTCATTAATCCAACACTTTCTAATAGTCCAACAAAAGCTATAAAGAATATTGTAGCAACACCAACATCTATAATAAATACCCAGCCTACTGCTCCAGTATATAATTTGCCGAATATAAACTCACCACCTAAAGAAGCAAATTTTAAAAATGAAGTTATAGCATCACCTATTGAGCCAAAAAAGTCAGCACCTGTTTTTCCATTAGCTAATAAATTACCAAATATTATACCGCATAATAAAAATCCAGCTATATTTGACCAATGTTTATATAATTTTATATCTTTGCCAAAAGATAGTAAAGTAACTCTCACAACTCCAACAATTATAAAAAGATACCAAATTATTGAAAGCAATAATGAAGATATATCTCCTCCAAGTAAATATGTTATACCTATAACAATACCTGTAAGAACTAATGATGCTACCCCACTAACAATTATATTTAATTTTTTTTCTCTAAAAATAAATACATCTAAATTATACCAAGCTATAGCCCATATCCATATAAAAAATGGTATTAAACTTATTAATCCCTTGCCTAATATTATAGCTGCAATAATAAATTGCATAACTATACCCCAAATAACTAACTTCCAATCAATAGCTTTTTTGTTTCTAGAAAATAAAAAACCTATTAAACAAAATAAAGCAACACCTAAAAAGCCTGTAAATTGCATAATATTATCCTTATCTTAAAAATGTTTTTAATAATGTATCTATATAAATATTTTTATCGATTGTTAATAATCTTTTTACTTTTCTTATATCTTTTTCTGGAAATAAATAATTTGTTATTCTCATTCCCTCATAATCATAAGCAGTAAACCCTCTCATTTTTCCGCTTAATTGAACATCTACATATACTTCATTAGTTGTAAAATAATCAGGATATTTTATATACATAAAAGGAAGAACATCATATATTCTTGCGGCATGAGGTAAGGCACTTTTTGATATTCTAAAATTTAATAATTGTTCTATCCAATTATCTAAACTTCTGCCTTTTAAATAAGAATCAATATCTTCTTTTGTAAAATAAGCATAATGGTCTGTGATATCTAAATCACTTAGAACTATATTCATATTTTGATTAAAAACGAAATGTGCAGCTTCAACATCAGCATAAATATTAAATTCACCATAAGCTGTCATATTACCAAAACTTCCACCCCCCATAATATATAAACATTCTATTCTCTCTTTATATTTTGGGAAATGCATTAAAAATGTACTTATATTTGTAAGTGGTCCTAATGTGATAATATTTAATTTTTCATCAGTGTTTTCAAAGAAGTTAATAAGACCATTAAATACATGTTCTTTTGCTTTATACTCTTTATCTATTACTATAGGACCTAAATTTACACCATGTATATGAGAAGCATCTATATGTCCGCCTATAGTTGCATATGAGGCCCCATAATATACAGGTATATCTTTTTTGCTATATTCTAATAAAGCACATACATTTCTAACTGTAGATTCTACAGCTAAATTACCAGCAACAGTGCTAAATCCAACAATATTAAAATTATTATTTAATGCCCATAGTATAGCAACAGCATCATCTACACCAGCATCTGTATCAACCCAATAGATTTTATTATCATTAATCATAATTTATATCCTATGTTTATTTTTTATATTAATAAAGTATAGTCAAGTTTGTTATGAAGTCAATTTTTTACAGAAAATTTTCTGAAATTTTTCTGTAAAATAACTGTGTATCAAAATTATATTGACAAATTAAACTTCATGTATTATAGTAATAAAAAATCTTAATTAGCATGATTTATATATTATGAATGATAAGAAAATAACATTAAGTTATATAGCGAAAAAAGCAAATGTTTCTGTGGCGACTGTTTCTAGGGTATTGAATGGAAACAGCAGTGTTGATGAAAAAATAAAAAATAAAATAAATAAAATTATTAATTCTGATGGGTATAATTTAAAGAAAAACACGAAAAATAAACAAATTATATCAGTAATTATTCCAGATATTACAAATCCTTTTTTTGCAAATATAATTGAAGGAATAGAAAATACTGCTAATCTTTATGGGTATCATATTATACTTTCTCAGTTTAAAGAAAATAGAGATATATCAAATTTTAAAGATATAACAAATATTGGAGTATCAGGATATATTATAATACCATCTGTAGGAAGTACAGAATATTTTAATGATATAATTAATAATTCTAATTTACCAATTGTTTTTTTAGATAGAAAAGTAGAGTTTAATAATATAAATTATGTTGGTTCTGATAACAAAATAGGGGCTTATAATGCCACTAAATATTTAATAGATTTGGGGCATAAAAATATTATATATATGGCTGGTCCTCAAGATATTAGTACAGAGAAAGAAAGATTTGATGGATTTATAAAGGCATTGAATGATAATAATATAGATTTTGACAATACTAAATATAAAAAAATAGCAAATTTTAATTTTGATGAAAGCTATGAGCAAATGAAAGAGATTATAAAATCTAAGCTTAATTATACTGCTATATTTTCGGCATGTGATGTTATGTGTTTTGGTATAAAGAAAGCAACAGAAGAGTATGGGATATCAATACCTAATGATATATCTTTAATGGGTTATGATAATATACCTTATTCATCTATGATAGGGCTTACTACAGTGTCTTCTCAAGCTTATGAAATGGGTAAAAATGCTGTACTTTCTGTATTGAATATTATAAGTGAGAGAATAACAGATAATATAAATATTGTACTTCAGCCTAATATAGTAATTAGAAACTCATGTAAAAAAATATAAATTAAAACAATATAATTATTTCTTTATTTTGACAATTTTTGCAATTTATGTATAATCTCATATAAGAGTAAATAAAAAATGGCTAAAAAAGACAAAAAAGATAAAAAAAATAATGCTGTTTCATCTGGAGAGATAGCAAGAAATAAAAAAGCACTTTTTAATTATGAGGTGATAGAGAAGTTTGAGGCAGGTATAGTTTTACTTGGTACGGAAGTTAAATCTCTTAGAGATAGGGGAGTTAATATGTCTGATTCTTATGCTTCTTTTAAAAAGGGTGAGCTTTTTATAGTGAACATGCATATTTCTCCATATCATTTTGGCAACAGGAATAATCATGACCCTTTGCGTGAAAGAAAGCTTCTAATGAAAAAAAGAGAGATTAAAAGACTTTATGGTAAAATAAAAGAACAGGGACTTACTTTAATTCCTATTAGTTTATATTTTAGCAGAGGAAAAGTTAAAGTTGAACTAGCTTTGGCTAAAGGTAAGAAGCTTCATGATAAGAGAGAGACTCTCAAGAAAAAAGCATTAGACAGAGAGATGGAAAGATATATTAAAAGATAGATATGCAAAATTATTATAGTTTTTCTGATTATGTAAAAAAGAAATTCGGTTTTAAGGTTGGTAAAATTTCTATAGACACAGATTTTGGCTGTGCTCATAAGGCTAATAATGGAGGATGCAGATTTTGCAATTTAAATAGTTATAAACCTCCGTATGTAGAAGAAGATGATATAAAAAATCAATGGATAAATGGCATAAATAATTATAAAAACAGATACAAAAAATATTATGCTTATTTTCAGCTTGGCACTCCATTATCAAAATTAGCTTCATCAGAATCGCTTAAATATGCCAATAAATTAATTGAGTTTGAGGATTGTGTAGGTTTAATGTTTGGGGCTAGAAGCGATATGCTTGAAGAGGCAGTGCTCTTAGAATTAAATAATTTGTCAAAAAAACATAATAAAGAGATATGGCTTGAAATGGGGCTTCAATCTTCAAATGATAATACTTCTATTTTTATAAATAGAGGACATAATTTTGAGTCGTTTGCTAATATGACAGAAAACATAAAAAATAATTACAGCAATCTTATAATATCAACTCATATAATATTTGGTTTGCCTAAAAAAATAGATGGAAAAAAAATAATTTTAGAAACAAGAGAAGAGATGCTTCAAACGGTGAGGGACATTTCTAATTTAAAAATTGACAGTGTGAAGTTTCATCAGCTTGATATTGTAGTAGGTAGTGCTTTTGAAGCAATGTATAAAAATTATGATTTTCCTACGCTTGATGAAGATTTTTATATAGAGCTTATGGCTGATGCTATATCTATTTTAAGAGAAGATATAATAGTTTCAAGGATTATGGGAGACAGTTTAGGAGATAGTTTAATAGCTCCGAAATGGAAAAAATCTAAAGGCAAAATAATTAATTCTATAAACAAATTGATGACAGAGAGAGAGTTGAAGCAAGGTTGTAAGTTTTTATAGATTTTTATCAATTTTTTTGTTGTTCTTTTTCCCGCCGCTACGCACCTATACCTAAAGGTACTTCTTTCAGTCGAAGGTACTCCTTCGGTCGCGGTGCAGACTTTGTAAAAGAAATAAAAAGTGCAAGTGTTTTTACTCTATATGTTGGAATATGTATTAATATAGAATAATGTAGTATTTTGGATATACTTAAAAGTTAGTTTCTTTAATGCAGTCCTTTTGCTTCTTTGGGTCACCACCGAGTAGGTACCTATTCGGCAAAAGAAGTATGGGCATGGGGCAACGTCACCACAAAATAAAAAACTTAAAAAATATTTTCTGATAAACTCAAATCAATATATTCTAAAATAACTATATTTTATTATATAATTTTTTATTCAACTTTTTTGTCGCTCAAAAAAGTTGCAAAAAACGCACATATTATAGCTAATATCTTAGGAATATGTATAAACTATAGCATAATACCAACATTTAAATCTAAATAATGCAGTTCTTTTGTAGCAATACCGAAGGCACTTCCTACGGTCGCAAAAGATCTGTGTATTTGGTGGCTAGTCCCCTAAAGCAATAAAAAACATAAAAACAGAATTTTCACAGACTTAAAATTTTTAGTATATATTAAAATAATTATTTTTTATTAACTTTTCCCGCAGCTACGCTGTGCGGATTCCGTCAAAGTTTTCGCCCTTCGGGCACGCTTCGCGAAAGTGCAAATGTTTTAGCTTTTTATTTTCGACGACATTATCATAAACACCGTAGACAAAACAACAAGAATAGAACCTAGTAATATATTAATAGTTAAAGTTTCATTATAGATAAATATAGAAGCTATTACTGTGGTTGTAGGTTCAAACATATTTAATATTGAGGCAAGTGAAGAGCCTAATTGTTTTACTCCATAAAGTAAAAGCCCCAAAGAAAATATTGTACAAAGCAGAGATATGGCAATAAAATTATTAAATACATTTATGCTGTCAATCATTTTTAGGCTATTAGTTGCTATACCAAATATAAAAAATACTATAGATACAAACAAAGACATATAAAAAAGCGAAACCATAGTATCAAGTTTGGCAAATGAAGCCTTTTTGTTTGATATAATATAAACTCCATATGTTACTGTGGTTATTAAAGCATATATTACACCCTTAAAAGATTCCACTTCTACAACCCTAGTTAAGAGTACTATCCCAATAATAGCAGAAATTACAGAGATTATTTTTAATATATTAATTTTCTCTTTATAGACTATAGCCATTAATATAATTACTACAACAGGATATCCAAAATGAATCATATTGGTAAGCCCTGCTGATATATATAATAAAGAAAGCGATAAAAAGAAAAATGTTAAGCCAAGCCCTACTATACTAAATAAAATTAATTCAAAAAATTGTCTTTTATCTATTTTAAAACTTTTTTTTCTTATTAGAATTATAAAAAATAAAAATATTGCTGTAAAAGCATATCTATAAAAAACTATAGCTACAGATGAATAATTTTCTTTTATAATATTTTTTGTAAATATTGGAAGAAAACCATAGGCAATAGAAGCTATGATTACTAATAGTACATTAATCATTTTATTTCGCTCTTCTTATCTTAACATCAAAGCGTTCTTCTACCAAACTAATTAATTCAGGAAGTTTTTGCTCTGCTATCATTTTTAATTTTTCTCTGTTAATATTTTGGGCAGGAGAGCCAAGCATAATAGAGTTTGATTCTATTTTTACATTAGACATAACACCGCTTTGTCCTCCTAATATAACTCTGTCGCCTAAAGTAACATGGTCAGCCAAACCAACCTGTCCTGCAAGTACACAATGATGACCCAATTTACTGCTTCCTGCAATTCCAACTTGTGATACAATGATAGAATGCTCTCCTATGTCGCAGTTATGAGCAATTTGAACTAAGTTGTCTATTTTTACGCCCTCTCTAATTATTGTAGAGCCTAAAGTTGCCCTGTCTATACAAACATTAGCACCTATCTCAACATCATTTTCTATAACAACATTTCCCCTTTGAGGGATTTTCATCTGTTTGCCATTAACCTCAAAAAATCCAAAACCATCATTACCAATAACAGTAGATGAACCTATTATAACATTGTTTTTTATTATGCATCTATCATGTATAGAAACATTTGAATGTATGATGCAATTCTCTCCAATTTCAACATCATCTCCCAAAAATACTCCGCTTTCTATTACACTGCCTTTAGCAATTTTTACATTCTTTCCAATATGGGCATTATCTCCTATATAGGTTTCTTTATCTATTTTTGCATTATCTTTTATAACGGCAGTACTTTCTACTGTACCTAATGTATATTTTTTATCTTCAAATAAAATATAGAGAAGTTTTATAAATGCTTCTTTTGGATTTGCATGAATAATAGCAGTTTTCTTTTTAAAATCTTCTATTGTGTTTGCTAAATCCTCTCTTAAAATAATTGCACTCGCTTTACTATTTAAAGCGGTTTCTATATATTTATTATTATCAACACAAACTATAGAGCCTTCTGATATATCATTAATAGGAGAGAGTGTTGTTATATTAACATTGTCATCGCCTAATGTTTTTATAGCATTCAAAAAATTAGCAATATCTTTAATATTCATATTAGCTCCATTTATAAAATTATTTAAAAATATTATTGTATTTTATTTTATAAACAAATATGTTTTTTTGCAAATTTATATTTTTTAAAATAAAAAAACGCTATAGATAATAAAATCCATAGCGTTTAATATTTTTTATTATTTACTATTATTTATTATTTTGATGTTAATGAAGTTAATAAATTGTTCATCTCTGCTATTTCTTTTTCTTGGTCAGCTATTATTCTATTAGCAATCTCTTTAATTTTATCATCTTTTGTAGAAGCTAATATTTGTTTAGAAGCATCAACTGCAGCCTGATGATGAGGTATCATTCCTTTAATGAAATCTATATCATTATCAGCACTAACTTCTATCATAGACATTTCCATCATCATATCATTCATAATTTTTTCTGCTTCATTACCAAAAGCAACAGTGTCTATATCACTATAATCTGTGTTTTTTGCTTTTAATTCATCTACTAAAGCAGTAAACTCTTTTATCTCTTTTTCTTGAGCTTGTATAATATTATTAGCTAAAGTTTTTAGAGTTTCATTTGTAGTAGTTTCAAGAAGTATTTTAGAAGAATCTATAGCACCTTGATGATGAGGTATCATATTAACTAAAAAGTCAACATCTATATTTTTAGTTTTCTCAAAAGCCTGAGCCATCATAGGAGCATGCATTGCATCTATTATCTTAGAGCCAGAAGTATTATGTGCAGCATGTGCATTATGAGCATTTTCTGCTGTATTATTTTGTGAAATATTATTTTCTGCAGCAGAAGTTGTATCTGTTTTTTGACTACAAGAAACAGTAAAAACTAACATCATTATAATAGTAATTGTAGTTAAAAAAATTTTCATTATGTAAATATCCTTTAATAAAATTTACTATTATAACATCTTAATTACATAAATCGTAAAATTATATAGACTCATCTTTTAAAAAATTATTAAATTGTGCCCTAGAATAAACTTCTATTCTATTGTTATGAAGTACAAAACTTTTAGCACTACTTGTAAGGTCTACTGGTACAATTAATATTCCATTTTTAGCACCAGCCTCAGAAACAAGCATTAAAAAGTCTCTAATCATAAGCTCTCCAATTTCAACATTATTCCACCTTTTGAAAGATATTAGAGTTAAATCTTTTTTGCTACTTTTCATGTTGTATGCTAAATAATCTACCTCATCTCCATAACTATTTTTTCCTTTTTCACCTGTGTATTCCTGAACTATAGAGTGTGATAATTTGTTTTTTATTATATTCTGGCAAACCTTTTTAAAATCAAGCATGCTCATTTTGAATATTTTATCTATTTTATTGGTAGTGCTAAATGTATTTGCTTTATTTTCGTTTACAGAAATTTTTAATTGATTTAATATAGCATCAGTATTAATTGTAGCTCTTGTGTCTATTAAAGTTGATATATAATCAAAATCTATAAAAGAAGCTTCCCATAAATTAATTGTTTTATCCCAAAACGCTGTTAAATCTTTATCAATGTAGTTTTCAAAATTATCATTTTTGTATTTTTGAAGATAATATGAACCTGAATCTTTTATTTTATTTAATTGGTCTGATGCTTTGTATATTTCAGATAAGTAACTTAATATTTTATCAATTTCGTATATACCAAATTCTTCTATGTTAAATGATTTTATTGCTCTAAAAGCTTGTATAGAAAAATCTATATCTCTTAAAAAATATGAATAAAATGCAAAGTCAAAGATTAAATTAGATATTTTTTTGTCAAATTGTGGAATTTTGTATATTGAATACAATTTATCATAATATGTTTTAAATTGTTTATTGTCTTCTAATTTATATAATACAAATAGATATATTTTATCTAAATCAAATATATATTTATCATCATGAGATTTATCAGCAAGTGTTATTTCTAAAAAAGATTTTGCTATATTAATTTCTTCAGATATCAAGTATAGTGAAATTAAAGATTTAGCTATTTGTTTAGCTAGTTCTTTGTTACTTTTTTCTTTATTTATTTTTTTATATAGCATTTCTAAGAATGAAAGAGATTTTTTATAATCTTTCACTTTATAAAAAGCAAATGCTGCTGCTTTAATATTGTCAATATCGAATTCTTCTTTTGAAGATGATGCTTTAGAAAAATAATCGCAAGCTATTTTAAAATTTCCTTCGTATGTTAATATGGTTGCAGCCTTTATAGCATATATTGTATTTTTAGGGTCTATTTTAAATACAATAGCAGAATATTTTAATGTATTTTCTCTATTTTCTAATGAAGAGTATTTTTCTTCTAATTTTTTTGCAGCATCAAGCTGAGCTTTTCCTCTTAAATAACCTATATCCATTAATTGTTCATATTTTTTTAAAGCCTCTTCATTCTCTCCAATATTCTCTTCAAGCATTGCAAGTTCGTATATTGCTTCATAATCATTTTCATCTTTAGCAATTCTTTTCTTTAATTCTAATATTCTTTCTTTGCTTAATTTACCTGATACTTTCCCTATTTTATTATCTTTGTTTGCAATTATTTTTTTTATTAAAATAAATGTAAGAAAAGCTAATACTACTAAAGTTATTAAATATACAACTATATTATTCATAAATTATCTCTTTGTCCTTTCACTATTTTTTCAAAAATATTTTATATTATTTTTTATTTTAAATAAAGTTAAAGATTATAAAATATTTTTTATAAATTTGTATTTTATAGTTTTACTTGCAAAAAGTGTTTTTTTTGATAAAATCTATTTAATTTTTTACTTATTTTTACTTAGGTATATATTTCTATGAATTATTTAATAACAGGTCCTATGTTTGCAGGAAAATCTAAATATTTGATAAAGACTTTGGATTATCTACTTATGGAAAAAAATGATATTAGGATACTGTTTATATATCCTAATATTTCTTATAGAGGATATTTTTGCAGGGATAAAAATGTTGTATTTGACAAGAGAATAGATATTATAACTGAAGAAGAATTAGAAGATAAATTTACAAATATAGAAAATTATTTATCAAATTATGATGTTGTAGGTATTGATGAGTTTTGTTTTTTAAATAAAACTTCTGACTTTATTAAACTAATAAAAGATTTTTCAAGAAATAATATTAATATAGATTTTTATATAGCTTCTTTGGATATGGACTTTAAGAGGAATTATTGGGAGAGTGTAAGCAGTTTAATTGAAGAAGACTTGATTGATGTGCATATAAAAGTTTTTGGAAAATGTGATTGCGGAAGAAAGGGAATATATTCAAAAAGAATAGTTAAAGATGTTGATAGAATAGTGATAGGAGATGATATATATAAATGCGTATGCAGGTATTGCTATGAGGGTGAAGATGAAGTTAAATTAAACTTATAATTTATTTAACATAATTAGTGAGCTCACCAATATTTTCTATATAGCAAGTTATTCTATCACCATTTTTCATATATTTAGGAGGATTAAATCCCATACCAACTCCAGAAGGTGTGCCGGTTGCTATTATATCTCCTGGTTCTAGTGTCATTCCTTTAGATATATCGCTTACTAATTCATATATATTATGTATCATATGTTTTGTAT